>CAYPUM010000384.1:0-4241 GCA_964413545.1 uncultured Roseibacillus sp.
GTGATTCTGGAAGCGGACCCCCTCTTCGGAGATCCGGCGGAGCTTGGCGAGCGACCAGACTTGGAAGCCGCCGGAATCGGTCAGGATGGTCCGCGGCCAGGAAGTGAAGCGGTGGAGTCCCCCGAGGTCGTGGATGACCTCCGGACCCGGCCGCAGCCAGAGGTGGTAGGTGTTGCCGAGGATGACCTCCGCGCCCAGCGCTTCGAGTTCCTGCGGGTCGAGGGTCTTGACGGCGCCCTGTGTTCCGACCGGCATGAAGGCGGGGGTTTCGAACACCCCATGGGAGGTCGTGAGGCGGCCGCGGCGGGCCCTCGCGGCGGGGTCGGTTGAGAGAAGCTCGAACACGGGGAGTATGGGCCTCAATGTTTCACGCTGTGTTTGCGTGGGGATCGGGGGTGGAGGGGGGAGGTTCCGCGGGGGAAGGCCGGGGGGGCGGGGAGATTTTTCGTTCCCAGAGGTAGCGTTTGAAGAGGACCTTGACGGAGGCGGTGAGGGGGACGGCGAGGAGGGCGCCGATGAAGCCCCCGAGGAGGAGGGACCAGAACAGGATCGAGAAGATGATGGTCATGGGGTGGAGTCCGACCGAATCCCCGACGATCTTCGGTTGGATCAGGAGGCCGTCGATCTGCTGGATGGCGAGGAAGATGAGGGCGACAAGGAGGGGGTGTTGCCAGTCGCCCCAGTGGACGGCGGCGATGAGGACGGCGGGGATGAAGGTGAGGATGATGCCGACGAAGGGCATGACGCCGAGGATGGCGAGGGCGAGACCGATGACGATGGCGTAGGGGAGGCCCATGATCTGCAGGGCGAGGCCGGTGAGGATTCCGTCGATGATGGAGACGAGGACCTGGCCGCGGAAGAAGGCGACGAGGTAGGAGTTCATCTCGGTGAGGGTCTCGACGATTTCGGTCTTGAGGCGGGATCGCCGGAGGGGGACGTAGTCGGTCCAGCGGCTGCGGATGGCGGCGGACTCCTTGAGGAAGTAGAAGAGATAGACGGGGACCATGATGAAGCCGATGGAGTATCCGATGAAGCCGAGGATTTTGCCCCCGCCGATGCGGAGGCCGTCGAGGATCCATCTTCGGATGACGTCGTCCTGTTTGTTGAGGAAGGCTTCGAGGTTTGAGCCCCGGAAGGTGAGTTGGAGGGCGTTTTCAGGGTCGGGCGGGGCGGGCGGGGCGGATTCGGCGGGGGGCGGCGGATGGGCGGGCGAGAAGAGGATTTCGAGGCCGGGGCGGACGACAGGCCATTCCGCAAGCTTCCTGAGGTTGGCCTCGGCGCGCTCGACATGGGACGGGAAGTCGTGGCGGAGTTGGTTGATCTGGTGGACAAGGCCGGGGACGATGAGAGCGGCCATGAGAAGGATGACGAGAGCGAAGGCCGTGAAGACCGCGGCGATGGCGCGCATCTGGGTGAGGCCGCGGGACCGGAGCCAATCGACAACCGGCTGGAGGAGGAAGGCGAGGATTGCCGCCATCGCAAGGGGGACGAGGACGGGCTGGAGGTAGGCGAGGACTTTTCCTCCGAGCCAGACCAGTCCGACGACGATGGTTCCGAGGGTGACGAGGGCGAGGCCGGTGATGGCGCTCCAGAGGGCGCGTTGCTGGGCCGGGGTTGGAAAGCGGCGCGGCATGCGGGGGCGCTAGGCGGGCGACGAATTGGAGGCGGCGGCGGCCTGTTTTCGGATCGCGTCGAGCACGCCGTTCACGAAGCGGGCGGAGTCGCTGGTTCCGAAGGTGCGGGCCAGCTCGACGGCTTCGTTGATGGCGACCGCGGGAGGGACCTCGGGCACGTGGAGCAGCTCGTAGGTGGCGAGGCGAAGGACGGCGCGATCGACGCGGTCGAGGCGCTCGGACCGGTAGTGCTGGATGGCGGCGTCGATCCGGCGGTCGATTTCCGGGAGGTGCCCGGCGAGGGCGGCGAGGCAGTCGCGGACTTCGCTGGTGAGGGTGGCGATGTCGGACTCGGAAGCTGCGACGCCGCGGAATTCGGGTCTGCGGCCGGCGGGGGTGGCGAGGGCGGCGGCGGCGCGCTCGACGAACGGAGCGAGGTCTGCGCAGGCGGCGAGGGCGTCGCGTTGCAGGGACTGGCTGTCGGGGAAAGACGGTTGGGCGGCGCGGAGACGGCCGGCGGCGCGGTGGGACTCACGATTCTCGGTGCGGCAGGTTTCGAGGATGGGAGGCAGGCGGCCGGCGGCGTTGCTCTTGAGTTCGCGCCGGAGTTGATCGAGGGCTTCGTGGAGCCGGTGTTCGTGGCGGAGGAGGTCCTGCAACTCGGCTGCGACGCGGCCGTCGGCGGGGGCTTGCAGGCGCGGGAGGCGCCGAGAGAGGGAATCGAGCGCGGCAGCGGCCTGAGGGCGGCCTTGCTGGAGGTGGAGCAGGGCGCGGGCGCGGGCTTGGGACTCCCTTGCGCGAAGCGGTTCGAGGAGGAGATCGAGCACCTGTTCGTCGAGCGGGCCGCGGGCGAGTGATTCGGGCGGAGCGGCGTAGAGGGCCTGGACGGTGGCGGAGCGGATCTGGCGCTGGCTAGCCATTGTTGGGGCGCATCCGGAGATGCTCGGTGCTGTCGAGTTCGGCGAAGACTTCGATCATGGCAGCGGCGGCGCGGGCTGCTTCGCGGCCGCGATTGAGGTCATCGGCGAGGCATCTGCGGTGGGCCTGCTCCTCGTTGTCGAGGAGGAGGACTTCGTGGATGACGGGGGTGGTGAATTCAAGGGCGAGGTTTTGCAGGGCCTCGGTGACGGAAGTCGCGACGAGGTCGGCGTGGGAGGTCTGGCCGCGGATGAGCACTCCGAGGGCGATGACGCACCGGGGTTGTTCGAGTTCGAGGACCGCCTTGGCGGCGACGGGGATTTCGAAGGCCCCGGGGACGCGGACGAGGTCGACGCGGGCCTGGGGGAGGTAGGCGCCCAATTCCTCGATGGCGCGATCGACCATGGCGTCCGTGTAGCGTTCGTTGAATTTGGACGCGACGATGGCCAGTTTGGTGCGCCGGTTCGAGAGGACGCGCGGTTTCGGCGGGAGAGCCGTGGACATGTGGGGGGTATCGCGCCCTTGCGGGGAGATGTCAATCCGAGGCGTGGGCGATCGGATTTCGGATTTCAGATTTCAGATTTCGGATTTGAGATTTCGGATTTGAGATTTGAGATCTGAGATCTGAGAGTTCAGAGGGTGTGGCCGAACTTGTTCCGTTTCGTCTCGAGGTAGAGTTTGTTGTGGGGGTTGGTGGGCAGGCGGAGGGGGAGTTGTTCCACGATTCGGAGGCCGTATCCGTCGAGCCCGACGACCTTTTTCGGGTTGTTGGTGAGGAGGCGGATCTGGCGCACGCCGAGGTCATGGAGGATCTGGGCGCCCATGCCGTAGTGGCGGAGGTCGGAGGCGAATCCGAGTTCCTCGTTGGCTTCCACGGTGTCGCGGCCGTGTTCCTGGAGTTTGTAGGCATGGATTTTGGCGGCGAGTCCGATGCCGCGTCCTTCCTGTCGCAGGTAGAGGAGCACTCCTCCCTCGGCGGCGATGAGCGTCATGGCGGCGTGCAACTGGCCGCCGCAATCGCAGCGCCGGGAGCCGAAGACATCGCCGGTGAGGCATTCCGAGTGCACCCGGACCAGAACGGGCCGGTCGGGGACAATCGAACCGTGGGCCAGGGCGAGATGGTGCGAGCCGTCGGTCGGGATGCGGTAGAGGTGGCACTCGAAGTCGCCGTAATCGGTGGGCAGCTTGATGGTTTCCTCGCGTTCGACGAGCTTCTCGTAGCGGCGGCGGTATTCGATGATCTGTGCAATCGAGCAGGCCTTGAGTCCATGGCGGCGCTGGTAGTCTCCGAGTTCCCCGACGCGGGCCATGGCGCCATTCTCGTGCATGATTTCGCAGATCACGCCGGCGGGGGCGAGGCCGGCCATGCGCGCGAGGTCGACGGCGGCTTCGGTATGCCCGGCGCGTCGGAGGACGCCGTTGTCCATGGCTTGCAGGGGGAAGACGTGGCCGGGTTGGACGAGGGCGGCGGGTCCGGCTGCCGAGTCGGCGAGGAGGCGGATGGTGCGGGCGCGGTCGGCGGCGGAGATGCCGGTGCTGATTCCGTCGGCGGCATCCACCGCGACGGTGAATGCGGTTCGCTGGCCTTCGCGATTTCGGCGCGACATCGGGGAGAGATCGAGATTCTCGACGCGTTCCCGGGTGATGGGGGCACAAATCAGGCCCCTCCCGTGGGTCGCCATGAAGGCCACCATCTCGGTGCTGGCGAGA
>CAYPUM010000385.1:0-4239 GCA_964413545.1 uncultured Roseibacillus sp.
GCGCTCGTGGGCGGGGTGGCGGGTCTGTTTTTCATGCCGGTCGGACTGTTCGTCGGGCCCCTTGCGGGCGCGATACTGTTCGAACTGGCGTTTGCGCGCAAAGAGATGCGGCCCGCCACCGTTTCGGGGGTGGGGTCGGCGATCGGCGTGGTGGCCGGGTTGGTGGTGAAACTCGTGGTGGGGGTGGCGATGTCCCTGTGGTTGCTGATCGACATCCTGTGGATCGGCTAGAGAGGAGAATGAGAGAAAGGGCGAAAGCGGGCGGTAATTCGATTGAAAAGGAGCGCAGGAGCGCTCTCACAACCAATAAGCAAACCAATGAAAACAACTGTTGCATCCATCGCCCTCGCAGCCCTGTTGGGGGGGCTTGGTCTGGGAAACGCGCAGGACGAAGCGAAGGCTTGTCCGGCCGTCAAGACAGAGGTCCGCACGAAGAAGGCCGAAGCCGACAAGAAGGCCAAGGCGGACGCCGCGCGCAAGAAGGCCGAGGCCGACAAGAAGGCCAAGGCGGATGCCGGACGCAAGAAGGCCGAGGCCGGGAGGAAGAAGGCCAAGGCGGATGCCGGACGCAAGAAGGCCGAGGCCGGGAGGAAGAAGGCCAAGGCCACCGCCGCGCCCAGGAAGGCAGAGGCCAAGAAGAAGACCAAGGCCACCGCCGCGCCCAGGAAAGCCGAGGTCAAGAAGAAGGCCAAGGCCGCCGCCGCGCCCAGGAAAGCGGCCCCGGAGGAAGCGGCCAAAGCCATGGCGTCCCGCCGCAAGGAGCTGACGGAGAAGAGAGCCAAGGCGATCGAGGCGGAGCGAAAGGCGGCGGAGGCGTTGCGAGACGCCGAAAGAAAGGTCGCCGGGATCGAGGCCGAGCAGAAGAGGGCTCAGTTGGAGGAGCGCAGGAGGCTCGAACTCGCCCGACGGGAGGCCGAAGCCGAAAGGGCCCGCAACATCCGCGAGGCCGAGGCCCGCGAGAGGGCTCTCATCAGCAAGATGCGGAGCGAAATCGCGAGTCTCCAGCGCGAGGTCGAACAACTCAGGAAACAAGTGGCCGCCCTGCGCGGCGCGGAGGGGCCGCCCAAACAGCCCAGGAAGAAGTAGGCGAAGATCCCGTTCGGCCGGGATTCACGTTTGCGTCCACCGGTCCCGCGGACCGGTGGACGTTGCGTTTCAGGACTTGAAGGCTGTTGATTCCGGGACCGGTCGCCCGTTTCATCGGCGGGAGGAAGCGCCGTCTGTTGCGGGCTTGGCGGGGACGGGTTGGGCCTCTTCGACTTCCTTGAGGAGCGCCTCGCACTCCATGATTCATGGTCTCTGGGGGGGCTTCCCCGGGCGGCCTTTCCGAGAAGCGGCACGGCTTCGATCATTCTGAGCAGAGTTGAATGTGGCCGAGAAATCGATGACGCGGCCGGCCTTGATCTGGCAGAGGCGGCGGGTGCGCGATGGATCGGTGAAGACCTCGACGGCCTCCTTGAATTTGAAGAGCTTCTGTCTGACATGGCAGACCGGCCGGCCGTCGGCGTCGGTGACGCGGATCTGCGGAGCGACCGCGATGATCTTGAACGAGAGGTGGAGCGGGAAGTTCATGGGAGTGCCGGGTTTACATCACGGCGGAGGGCTATCACATCCGTTCGCCGGGGCCGACTGCAAAGTCGCGCCTGCTGCGACGTATTGCGGCTCCAGCCGGTGACTTGGGGGGCGCCGAGGCATCAACGGGAAGGAGTCAATGCCCAGCGGAGATGAGGAGAACGGGTCCGTCTCATTTGCGAAATCCGCGGGTGCGTGACGCCGGTTCTCCGGGAGCGGGAAGACTTGCGGGACCTCACCGTCGAATGAGCGGTGATGGGGCAGGACCTCGATTCGGCGGACTGCGCGGTTTGCGAGACCGCGATTGACAGGGGTGGGAAATCCCGAGAGGTTGCGCCCGACCATGAAAGCAAAACTGTCCATCGTATTGCTTGGGATGATGCTGGGAGGAGCGGTCGCGGCGGCGGCCCAGAACGAGGCCGCGCCGCCGGCCGAAGAGGAAGCGGCCCCGGCGGCGGGGGAAGAACCCGCGCCGACGGAAGAGGAAGCGGCGCCGGCGGCGGGGGAAGAACCCGCGCCGGCGGAAGAGGAAGCGGCGCCGGCGGAAGAGGAAGCGGCCCCGCAGGCGGAAGAGGAAGCGGCCCCGCAGGCGGAAGAGGAAGCGGCCCCGCCGGCGGAGGAAGAAGGTGCGGCGATGGCTGATGAGGAGACTTCGCCACCGGCCGGGGAGGAGCCCGGCGAGCCCGAGGAAGAAGAAGCAGCGCCACCGGCCGGGAAGGAGGGGACGGAGGGATCGGCTTTGGATGCGCCGGCTGACGTGGCGGCGCCTCCCGCGGACGCTCAGAAGAGCGAGTCGGGTCTGGCATGGAAGGTGCTGCGGGAGGGGACCGGCGCCCGGAAACCAGGGGCCACCGACCGGGTGATGGTCCACTACACCGGATGGACGACGGAAGGGAAGATGTTTGACAGCTCCGTGAAGCGCGGCAAGCCGAGCAAGTTTCCGCTGGACGGGGTGATCAAGGGCTGGACGGAGGGTTTGCAGATGATGGCGGAGGGCGGGAAGCGGCGCTTCTGGATTCCGGCGGATCTTGCCTACGGGGAGGATCCGGGCGGCGGCCGGCCGGGGGGGATGCTGGTGTTTGACGTGGAGTTGCTGCGCGTCCTGCGTCCCCATCCGACCCCGGAGAACATCGCGGGGCCTCCGGAGGACGCCCCGAAGACGGACTCCGGCCTTGTTTACAAGGTGATCGAGGAAGGGGAGGGCCCCCGGCCGAAGGGGACGGACCGGGTGAAGGTGCACTTCACGGGCTGGACGACGGACGGGAAGGTGTTCGCCAGTTCCCTCACGAACGGCGAACCGCAGGTGCTTCCGCTCAATCGCTGCATCAGGGGGTGGTTCGAAGGGGTGCAGATGATGCGGGTCGGCGGGACGCGGCGGTTTTGGATCCCGGCCGGGCTGGCATACGGCGACTCCCCGCCGCTGGGCGCTCCGAAGGGGATGCTGGTCTTCGACATCGAGTTGCTCGACATTGCGAAGTAACGACGCCCGCGGGATTTCGCGGGAGGAGTTCTCATGCGCTGTGACTCGGGCCGGGGGGCGAGAAATATCTCCGATTTTGCAACGTAAGGCAGGGTGAGCAAACACCCGTAGAGATGATCATGCGAAGAATCCGGAATTCAATGGCGGCGTTTCTGGTGGCGGTTTCCGTGCTGCCAGCGGCGGGAGAGGAGTGGGTCAGCCTGTTCAACGGCAAGGATCTCAAGGGCTGGGTCCCGAAGATCCGGGGCTACGAGCTTGGCGAGAACTTCGGGAAGACCTTCCGGGTGGTGGACGGCCTCCTCACCGTGAACTACGACCAGTATGATCAGTGGAACAACCGGTTCGGGCACCTCTTCCACGAGAAGGCGTACTCGCGATACCGGCTCCGCGTCGTCTACCGGTTTGTCGGCGAGCAACTCAAGGGAGGGCCCGGCTGGGCGCTGCGCAACAGCGGCATCATGATTCACGGGCAGTCGCCCGAAAGCATGAAACAGGATCAGAAGTTTCCCGACTCGATCGAGGTGCAGTTGCTCGGCGGCGGAGAGAGCGGCGAGCGGAGCACCGCCAACCTCTGCACGCCCGGCACCCATGTCTTCTACAAGGGGAAACTCGACAAACGACACTGCATCGAATCCGAATCCGGCACCTTCCGCGGCGACCAATGGGTCACCGTCGAAATCGAGGTCCGCGGCAGCGAGGTGATCCGCCACTTCGTGAACGGCAAGGAGGTCATCGAATACGAAAAACCCCAACTGGACAACGGAACCCTCCTCGAAAAGGGGTCCATTTCCCTCCAATCCGAGAGTCACCCGGTCCAGTTCAAGTCGGTCGAGATCCTGCCGCTCGGGAAGTAGACCTCAGCGGGGAGCAGAGGTGGTGATCCGCGAGGCGGTCGTGTTGCAGGACAGGCGCCGCGCCGCCACATTCGGCATGGTGGGGCGGGCGGCGAAGATCTCCTCGTTCTTGCGGCGCATCGCGTCCCGGTGATCGCGAAGCGCGTCGAACCTTTCGTCAAGCTTGAACACCTTGTTCAGTTTCCGCCCCACGTCGCGGTAGGTCAGATGTTCCTCGACGTAGGGAAGCTCCCACACGGTCAGGAAGGCGCCGCTGTGCGCGACCGCCATCCCGGACAGGGCCGAGATCAGGAGCGATTTCATGACATCAAATGTTGTGCGATGGCAAGAATT
>CAYPUM010000386.1:0-4219 GCA_964413545.1 uncultured Roseibacillus sp.
GTGCGGATCCCACCGCTGGCGGCCTCGCGCTCCAACATGGCGATCTCGGCCTCCAGTTTCTTCTGCAGCGCTTGCAGTCGCGCCTTTTTGGCCTCGACCGACCCGCCGCTCGCGTCCCCCGCCAGCGCGGCGAGGCTGCTTTTGGCTTCAGCGAGCTCCGCCTTCGCGGCGACTTGGCGTTCCCCGATGGCCGCAGTCCGTTTCCCGATGGTGACCAGCTCCTCCTGGTAGCTCTTCAGGTCGTTTTGGAGGGTGGCCAGAGCGGCCTTCTCGCGAGCCAGGGCCGCTTCCGCCTCCCGGGTCGACGAGTCGGGCCCGAGGCCTTCCGGCAGGGCGTCGCCCGCCTCCGTCTCCTCGAGGGTCCTGAGTTCGGCCTGCCATTGTTCGGTCTTGAGCGGGCCTTCCTTCAGACTGGCAGCGAACTTCTGCTCCAGCACCTTGCACTGCTCCGCTTCGCCGAGCAGCCTGATGGCTTCCTGGTAGGGCTCGAGAAGGGCTTTCCTCGCAAGGTCGTCGAGGTTGGGATCCTGCTCGATCTCCTTCACCCGCGCCTCGAGATCGGCGACGGCGGGCCCGGCGTCGATTTCACCGGTGACTGGAAGCGCCTCTTCCTGTGCATGGGCGGGGACGACGACCAGGCACCACAACAGGACGAGGGCTGCAACTGCTTTCCGCATCATTCCAACTACGCAGGCTGCCCGAAATCATCCGAGCCACGCAGCGACGTCTGCATAGCCGCTCCGCTCTTCATCCGTCGAGTCCGGTTTTTCGGCGAACGGTCGGAGCCGCTTGCCTCCGTGGCGGGCAGCGTGTTCAGGATGGTGCCAGCAGATACCGTGCCAAGGTCTGGCGAGAGGGCCGCGACCTCCGATCGGCGCGAATGGGAATTTCCGCTCGTCGAACATGCTGATGCGAACATTGGTCTGGTATCTGCTTGTCAGCAGCCATTCCGCAGCATCCTCTCGGCAATCCCACCCTCGGAACCGTGAGCAGTCATCTCCCGCCCAACCTGCCGTTCTCCCTCCCGGATTTCGAAGCGAACCAATCGGAAATCCTCCTGCGCATGGGAGATTTCTTCCTCAATTACCTCCATCGCCTGAGGAAGGCCTTCGACGGAGACTTCATGATGGCGATCGTTCTCGGTGAGATCGGTCATCACAATGCCAGCAGTTTTTTCAGCTCCGGTGAGGGTATCCGGACCGGGATTGATCCGGACGAGTTCCGGGAGCTGATGGAATGCTGCAATGCTCATTCTCTGAGCGCGGCCACCGGCATTCCCCGGGAAACCATCCGGCGAAAAATCGACGCTCTGCTCGAACGCGGATGGATCGAAAAAGTCGAACGCAAAGGCCTGCGCATCACGCCCGCCTGTATCGATCACTTCGCCCATACATTCAACCTCCCCGTCCTCGCCGAGCTCCTGCTCGTCTCACGCGCCATCACAAAGGTCCTGCCCATGGCAGGAGGCCCATCCGTCCCGCCGCAGCGCACCAGTGAGCGTCGGCCCGCGAGCAACGGGTGATGACTGCCCAAAGTGGGCACTTTGATCGGCTCCTCACCTTGCGGAAACCGGATTGAGACCTAACGTGCGCGCTCGTGGCCGGAAATCGCTCCGCGATCACCGATCCGTTCCTCTGTCAGATGAACGCAAAACAGTTGACGCCTCTGCGCATCCTCGCCCGCAGCATCGTGACATCCTGCAGCACCCCTTCGACCGGGCTAGACCGCTTCGCCGTCGCGGACATCAACAAGGACCACAAGCTCCCGGCAAGGAAGCGAGTGAGGCGGCGGCGCGCGGTATGTTCAACAACTGCGATGCCAACCGGCACGGCAAGCTCACCTTCGCCGAGTGGAAGCAGAGGGATGACAGCGCGGACGGAACGCTCTACACCGGGCGCGACACCAACCGCGACGGCCATGTCACGCGGGATGAGGCCGGGACCAGCGCCGGCCGGCGGAGATGTCTCCAAGGATTCTTCAAGAAAGCGGATCGCGACGGGGACGGCCTGTTGAGCCGTTCCGAAGCTGCGGACCGCGAAAAGAAAAAAGGTTCCGATGCAACCTGCCAATTTGACTTCACAGCGCGATCCAGGACGGTGGATGGTTCTGGTTGCTTGCATTATCGCCACCCTGATGGTGGCCATTGATGCGGGAATCCTGAATCTGGTGATCCCCGCCATCCACGCGGAATTCAATCCGGCCCAATCCACCATCGGCCTGCTCTCGAGCATTTCGACCTTGATGCTGGCGGCGTTCATCCTGGGCGGCGGCACCCTGGGAGATCTCTACGGGCGCCGACGCTTCATCCTCATTGGAACCTCCGGCATTCTGGCCATGGCGGTCTTGTCGATGCTCGCTCCCGGTCCCGGCACCCTGATCGGCATTCGGGCCTTGGATGGCATTTTCCAGGCCATGGTCAACCCGCTGGTGCTGGCCATCCTGACCGTCACCTTCGACGACGAGGAGCGCCCGAAGGCCTTGGGCATCTACGGCGCCTCCCTGGGGATCATGGGGGGCCTGTCCTCTCTGATCATCCAGTTCTTCAATCAGTCCATGGGTTGGAGATCCGTGTTCTTGTTAGTGATCGGCCTTGGAATTCTCACCATCTTCCTGATGTGGCGGTTCGTTCCCGAGAGCAAGGCCGCGGGCGAGCGCAAAATCGACGGAGTCGGTATCCTCCTTTGCGCGGCCGGCTTGTTTGCCCTGGTTTTCGGCATCAGCCGGGCCAGTGGTCCCGGCGGGTTTTTCAGTGGCGCGGTGCTGGCGCCCGTTCTGATCGGGCTGATCATTCTGGCCGGCTTCATCTGGTGGGAATCGCGGGTTGAGGTTCCGGCCCTGGAGCTTTCCCTCTTCCGGAAACCGGCCTTTTCTCTCGGCTGCCTGTTGGTTCTCCTGCTTGCCTTCGCCCAGACGGGGACCTTTTTCCACTTGTCGAACTACTTCCAGGTTCTGCTGAAGCACTCCCCCGTGCAGTCCGCCCTGATGCTGATGCCGTTGACCCTGTCGCTGTTTTTCTTCAGCATCATGGTGGGCCCAATGGTGGGGCGCTTTCAGGTTCGCACCCTGGTGGTGATCGGCACGACCACCTTTGCCCTCGGCCTGTTTCTGTTCTCACGTTTGGTGAATCCCGGCCTTTCGATTTGGACCGTGATCCTGCCGATGCTGTTGCTGGGGGCCGGTTACAGCATTGCCAATATTCCCCGCATGAACGCGCTGCTGAGTTCGGCGCCTTCCAGTCTCGCGGGAACGGCATCCGCAACCAACAATGCCGTCGTGCAATTGGGAAATGCGCTGGGAGTGGCCGTCACGGTTTCTCTGGTCACCACCTTTGGACGGAATCATTACCTGGGAGAACTTGAGAAGGCCGGCCTCGATCAGGAGCAAATCACCCGGGTGACCGGGTTGCTGCGGGAGATCCTGAAGACCGACGTTCCGTCCATTTCGGCCAAGTTCGCCGTCCCGGTGGATCGGCTGGAGGGACTCATGGGGAATTACCAAGCGGCCTTCACCACGGGAGTTACCCGGATGTTCCTCGTCGCCGCGCTGGCCTTCGTTCCCGTGATCCTGCTGCTGTGGTTCTGGCTGAAGAGTCCTGGACGAGCCAGGAAATCAGACTCGGGGGAAGCCGGAAAATGAGCAGCCTCGCCCGCACTGCCCAAAATGGGCACTTCGCTCGATTCAATTTGTTGCAGCAGACGGAACAAAGACGACGATGCAGCTTCGCGCCGGGAAATGAACCTGACTAACCGGTGATGACTAAAAGCCAATCGCTCTGAACAATCAATGAACACAACGACCCTTGAACCTTTCCAACTGAATGACGAGGTGGCCATTGTCACCGGCGCCGGAGCCGGCATCGGCCGGGCCATTGCCAACCTGTTCGCCCGGGCCGGCGCCAAGGTGGCGGTCAGCGACCTGAAGGAAGACACCGCCACTGCCGTCGCCGACGAAATCAAGGCCGCCGGGGGCGAGGCGATCGGGCTGGCCTGCGATGTGACGAAGGAAGAAGCCCTCGCGCAGTTGGTCGAGCGGACCGTCGTGAGCTTCGGCAAGGTCACCCTCCTGGTCAACAATGCCGGCGGCGGCGGTCCCAAGCCCTTCGACATGGAGATGGAAACCTTCGAGTGGGCCTACAAGCTCAACGTCTTCTCGGTCTTCCGGCTCTGCCAACTGTGCGCGCCGCACATGGAGAAGGCCGGCGGCGGGGCCATCCTGAACA
>CAYPUM010000387.1:0-4209 GCA_964413545.1 uncultured Roseibacillus sp.
GGCGGGTCTCTTGTGCCGGGTCTGTCATCGGCCGTGCGAGTCGGGGTGCCGCCGGGGAGTGCACGACGAGCCGGTGGCGATCGCCGATCTCGTGTTGCACGCGGTGGGGACCGAGAGCGCGGCAAGCGGGGGAGAACCCCGGCTTCCGGCGCCGGCGCCGGAGCGCGGGGCGCGGGTGGCGGTGGTCGGCGCCGGATTCACGGGTCTCAGCGCGGCATGGTTCCTGCGCGGGAACGGGTACCGCTGCACCGTGATCGAAGCGCGGGAGCGGCCCGCGGAAACGATCCGCGGGGCGTACCCCGGCCTTCCGCCGGAGGACATCGAGCGGGAAGTCGCCCTGATCGAGCGCTTCGGGGTCGAGCTCCGGACCGGTTGCCGGGTCGCGGACGAAGGCGCCTTGGACGGTCTGACAGAAGAATTCGAGGCGGTGCTGCTGGCGGTCGGGCCGGACGGACCGGAGCAGGCGCAAGCACTGGGCCTCGAAACGGCCGGCAAGAAGATCGTGGCGGGCAGGGAGTCGATGATGACCTCGCGCCCGGGGGTCTTCGTGGCGGGACGGGCGGTGCGCCCGGCCGGCAAACCGGTGCAGTCGGTGGCCGACGGCAAGGCGGCGGCGGTGTGCATCGATCAATTCCTCTCGGGGCAGCCGCCGTCCCGGCCGCCAAAGCCGTTCAGTTGCTTCATCGGCAAGATCGACGCCGGGGAGATGGACGAATTCATGCGGGACGCCGACGCTGCGGAACGCGCCGGGGAGGGCCGGGCGGCGGTCGACATCGAGCGCGCCATCGTGGAGACCAACCGCTGCGTTCACTGCCATTGCGCGCTGGCCGACACCTGCAGGATGCGGCAGCTCGCAATCGAGTACGAGATCAACCCGACGCGTTTCACGAGCGGCGAACGGATGCGGTTCCAGCGGAACATCGAGCACCCGCTGGTTCGTTTCGAGCCCGGGAAGTGCATCCGCTGCGGGAACTGCATCAAGGTGGCGGCGAATTACCGCGAGGCATTGGGGCTGACCTTCATCGGCCGCGGGTTCGACGTGCATCTCGGCGTGCCCTTCCACGAGTCGATGCGTCAAGGATTGCTCAAGGCGGCGCGGGCCGCCGTGGCAGCATGCCCGACGGGCGCGCTGACCTTGAAGGAGGAGGGGTCGGAAGTCAGGACTCAGGAGTCGGGAGTCAGGGGAGAGAGCCGGGACCCATAAATCCCATGGGTCCCATGAATCCCGCAGGTCCCATTGGTGTCCTCGCTACTCGTCGAGGCTCTCGAGGATCTCGATGGCGGGTTGGTTCTTGTTCTCCTTGGCGACGTCGAGGGCGGTGACTCCGGACTTGGCCTTGGCCTTGGGGTCGATCTTGTGTTCGAGGAGGAGCTGGATTATTTCGCGGCCGCCGCTGGCGGCGGCTTCGTGGAGGGGGGTTCCGCCGCGGGCGCTGCGGGTCATGGGATCGGCGCCGCCTTTCAGGAGAGCTTTGGCGACTTCGAGGTTGTCCTTGGCGGCGGCGTGATGGAGCGGCGTCCAGCCGTCCTTGTCGAGGCGGTTGGGGTCGGCCTTGTGTTTGAGGAGGACGGGGATGAGTTTGGCGAGGCCGCGTTCGACGGCGAGGTGGGTGGGGGTGCGCTTGCTGGGGTCGGGCTTGTCGGGGTCGGCGCCGGCTTCGAGGAGGAGGATTGCGATCCCGGTCTTCTTGCGGAGGATGGCCTGTTGGAGCGGGTTGAGTTTCGGGTTCTTGCCATGGTTGACGCGCTCGGGGTCGGCCGCGAGGTGGCGTTTGACGTCGTCGAGGTCGCCGCGCGCGATGGACTCGTCGATCGTTTCGTACTTCGGCGGCTCCGGCGCGTCCTCCTCGGCGCAAAGCGAGGAAGGACCCGCAAGGATCAACGGCAGGAGAACCAGCGAAAGCAGCGCGAAGCAACGACGGACGGGGACGGGTCGACGACTCATGACTTTGCGGGCAGGCCGCAGTGGCATTGTCAGTTTCTGAGCATTCACGGAGGGGGTGTAAGACGAACGCGTGGCGAATTCAAGGCCCTTGGTTCACGTGATGGGAGCCGGGGGATCAACCCGGGTGGCGGAGGTCGCCGTCGCGACGGGTGAGGCCCTCGGAGTCCATGTGTTCGAGGAGGGGCATGAGGATGCGGCGGGTGGTGCCGAGGACCTGGCGGAGGTCGCTGGCGGTGGCCGGACCGGCATGGCGAAGGTGGGAGAGGACGGACTCGCAGGCGGATTGGTAGGTTTCCGAGTGCAGGACGATCTTGTCGGAGAGGTGGACGGCCCTCCCGCTGCGGACGAGGAACGAGAGCGCGCGTTGCGACGGGGGGTCGGGTGCGAGGTCGGATCGGCCGGGAGGATTGAGAGGGTCGTCCCGCAGGCGGGCCTCGAGGGTCTCCGCGGCGGCGCGGATCGACTCGGGGAGCGAGGGGCTGAAGTCGCGCCGGGCGAGGACGGTGCGGTGCTGAGCGACGCCGCGTTCGGCGAGGGCGGCGAGGAGCGGCTCGAAGAGGGCGTCGTCGGGCAGTTTGGGCACGATCTTCGCGCGGAGCTCGGCGAGCGGAAGGCCGGGCAGGTCGGAGTTCTTCTGGTGGTATCGGTTGACGTTCTGGAGGGCCTTTTCGAGGAGATCGTTCCACCATCGGGCGTTCACCACGTATCGGCCGGCGGTGGCGGCCGTGCCGTTTGCCACGAGGGACTCGATGGCGGCTGCGATGGTGTCCGGCGAGAACCTCCATCGCGGCCGGGCGGCCCCGGAGGCGAGAACACGGTCCCGTTCGAGGGTCGAGCGGAGGAGGGTATCGAGATCGTCGGGATTTGAGGCGCGCGCCGCGAGGAAGCGGGTCTTGTCGTCGCCGCGCCATCCGCGGCGGCGGGCATCCACTTCGAGCACGACTCCTCCGGCGAGGGTGGCGTCGGCCGACCAGTCGCGAATCACGAGGCGGTCGCCGGCCATCATGAAGCGGGGCGCGTCGAGGCGGAGCTGCGCGACGGCGGATTCGCCGGGCGCCATGCTACGTCCTTCGGCGTAGTAAAGGCGGGCGCCCACGGCGCCCGAGCCGTGGTGCACGCGGACCCGGCGGCCGGCCGGCAGGACCCGCTTGGTGGCGGGTTGGCCGCGGATTTCGCGATCGAGGCGCCGCAGGAGGACGTTCAGGGTCGTGACGGGGTTTCCGGCGCCGGGGGAGGTGAGGAGGGCGCCGCGGCAGGCGCCGGGGCGGCCGCGGGCGGCGAGCGGCAGATCGGGCAGGTTGAGGGCGGTGCGCATTCCGGGGCCGGCCGACTCGACCGTCCGGCTATGGTTCTGGATCGAGCGCACCGAGGCCGGGGTGCCCTCGGGTTGCAGGACAAGGCGGTCGCCGGGGTGGAGGGATCCGCCCGCGAGGGTGCCGGTCACGACGGTGCCGATCCCCTTGACACTGAAGGCGCGGTCGACGGGCAGGAGGGGCAGCCCGAAGTCCGGGGGCGGAGGGGCGGGCCGCAGGCGGGCCGCAAGGGCGGACTTGAGGGCGTCGAGCCCTTCGCCGGTAACGGCCGAGACGGGGATGACCGGGGCCTCCGCGAAGGATGTTCCGGCGAGGTCGTCGCGGATGAACTCGGCCGCGAACTCGACGTCTTCCGCGAGGTCGGACTTGGTCAGCGCGACGACGGCCCGCGCGATGCCGAGGTAGGTCAGGATGTGGAGGTGCTCTTCGGACTGGGGCATCCAGCCGTCGTCGGCGGCCACCACGAAGAGGGCGAGGTCCATGCCGCCCACTCCCGCCACCATGTTGTTGACGAAATCGGCGTGGCCCGGGACATCCACGATTCCGAGTTCGAAGACGGTGGCGGGGTCGTCGGGGTCCGGCAGGGTGAGATGCGCGAAGCCGAGCTCGATCGTGACGCCGCGGCGTTGTTCTTCGGGCAGGCGATCGGGGTCGGTTCCGGTCAGGGCTCGCACCAGGGCGGACTTCCCATGGTCGATGTGACCGGCCGTCCCGAGGATGTAATGTCGGGGTTCAGGCATGGGATGCGATCCGGGCAATGCGGCCCTTTTCGAAATCGTAGGGAGTCATTTCAAGGATGAGGCGGGTTCCGGGGGCGATGCGGTCCGCGAGATGCGCGGCGCGGCGGGGCAAGTGGGCGATGATGACCTTCCCGTTGGGCAGTTCCGCCCGCCATGTGTTGCGTCCGTGGGTTTCCCGGACGATGGCCGGGGTCTCGATGGGAGCTTCGGG
>CAYPUM010000388.1:0-4181 GCA_964413545.1 uncultured Roseibacillus sp.
TTCCAGGTCCTTGCGGTGCCACGGGGCGAGCTGTCGGCGTCGGCGCATGCAGGGATGATACTCGCGTGAACAGCAAGTGCAAGCCCTGTGTTTTCCATAAATGACCTGTCCCCTTACCGGACGGTCCCCTTACGGACGTCGACGGCCGGTTGACCCCGGCGACCGTCCGCCAAGAGCGCCTGAGCCATATTTGTTTAACATTTCCTGACTTTACTGTATTCTGAAGCGCACGTGGCTGGTGCGCGGAAGAGGCTGTATTTGAAGCGCGGATCGCTGGGGGGGAACCAGCGGTTGGAGCGCCCTTCGTTTGCGGAGGCCCTTCGCAAGGCGAGCCGCCGGGCCCGACGCCTGTCGAATCAACGCACTTGGAGACGCCGGGGTCTGACCTCCGTGCAGTCTGCCATTGCCGAAACCCACGCCTCCCCGCCGGAGGAGCTCAGCTGGCTGGGCCGGGGGCTGCGCGGCCTGGTGGGCCTGGCGTTGCTTCCGCTGTGCGCCATCACTACCGTGACGCTCTTCGATCCGGCCCTTCCTGACGCGGAAGGCGTCTCGTTCTGGGGCCGGTTCTGGCGCGAGGAGTCCTTCCTTTATTTTGTGGTGGGCCTGGTGCTGAGTGCCGGCTGGTTTTTCACCGGACTTGTGCAGCCTCTTTTCCTCTTTTTCTACGTTTTGGGGCACGAACTCACTCACGCCGCGTTCGTCTACCTGTGCCTCGGGCGGGTGACCGGATTCCGCGTCGGCCTCGACGGGGGCCACGTCGTGACCAACAAGTCCAACTTCCTGATCGCGCTGTCGCCCTATTTCATCCCTTTCTGGTCGGTGGTGACGCTGGGGGTGATGGCGGTTCTGGGGCGTCTTGTCCCCTTCCCCTGCCGCCAGCAACTCCTCTTCGCCTTGCTCGGCGCCACTTGGGGCTTTCACCTCCTCTGGACCCTTTGGATCATCCAGCGTGACCAGCCGGACCTGAGGGAGAACGGCACCTTCTTCTCCCTGACCATCATCTACCTCGCCAATGCCCTCCTCCTCTCCGGCCTCATCTGCTTCGCCTCCCCCGACCTCGATGTCCGGCAATTCTTTTACAACTGGTCCAACAACTGCATGGACCTCGCCGCCTACCTTTTCCGGACCCTCGCCTCGCTCCACCGCCAAGCCGCAGGCTGACAACGTCTCGCCCGGATCAGGAATCAGGTGTCAGCCGGCCAGTGCCCATGTGGTGTGCAAACCTGAACCCGACCCGCTGGGGAAGCGGGGCCGCGCCGTGCGGAAACCCTCCAGATCCCGGTCCGGCGCGGCCCCTGTCAACCCCATTACCACTGACTATACTCGTCGGGCACGTGTCCATTTGACTCTGCCAACGAGCATGTCATGTAGAGCGTTCCTATCGGGGGAATCGTGTTGTCCATGAACGAATACAACCCGCCGCCCGGACAAAGCGGCGCGCCGGGCAAATACTTCCCGGGCCCGATCAGTTCCGACTGGACGCTGATCGGGGGCGACAGCAACCCTGCGTTCTCGCCAGGGTCGAGCCGGCGGGAGTTCGCGAAGCCGCGAACCGCCAATTGCATGTGCCGAATGTTCAACACACACGCGCTGCGGTCCGCTCCCCGCTTCCATGCCTTCGCTCCTATGAACGTCATCGATATGAAGGCGAACAGCACCAGGATGATCACAGACAGTTCAATCAGCGTGACCCCTGAATGCCGTCGCCTCAAGGTAGATCGCGTTCTCAGTTTCATTTGTTACGGGACGTTTGGGTGTTGGCCTCACTCCGAGAACGATGCCTTGGAAAAGGTTTTACATCAGGAGGCTTGCAAATTCAACAAAACTTTAGTTTACTTGGTGCTAATTGGTTAACAAACCTTAAGTACTTCTTCTGAAATCCCTTTTAATTCGTCATCCGAACGCCTGCGTCGGCACTCTAAAAATACGCTCTTACCGGTCGTTGCGCCGCCAGCCGCCTCCCGGTACGCTCAGCGGCGAAGGAGCCGGGAAGCCCCTTCGCCGCCGCACCAGCACAACAACACTGAAACCACGAACACTCGCACCTTTCACCAGCGCGGTGGAAGGTCAAGGACGTGACCCTCGGACTCGGCGAGGGAACAGGACAAATAAAGCTCTCCGGCAGCGGGGACGGTGTCCCCCAAGGTCTTGTACTTCCCGCCCCCGGGACAGACCGGCTCGGGCACCCCGGCCCGGCTCGCCAGCCCCGAATCCGGCCCTCCGAGTCGAACGGTCTTCCCTGCCCGAAGCCCCCGCATGTTCGCGTATGAGCGCACGGCCGTCTGCGCGTGATAGATGTTGAAGACACATCCGCTGCGGTCGGCCCCCTTCTTGTAGGCTCGCGCCCCGACATAGGCCACCCCCAGCAGGAGGAGCACCGCCCCGATCGCGACGGTCAGTTCAAGGGTGGTGAATCCGGATCGGCCGGATCTCGATTTCTTAATACGGTAAGACGATTTCATCGGGTGATGCTGATTGTTGCCATCACCCAGTAGCCGGGACCCATGTAAAATTTATAGCCGCGGACTTCAAGTAGTTTTTTAATAAATTTCTACATCTCGTTCGTTGATGTTCATTAGAACAATTAAAAGCGACCGTATGGCGCCTCGACTGTTGAATTGCCTCCATGTCGGTTGCATCTTGACAGGTCGGCGGAATCGCGCATTCTCCCGGCCTCCTGACGCCATTGCGATTGCGTGGCGCCAACCGACTCACCGTCCGGAGAACTCCCATGAAGAAAGACATTCATCCCAAATACCATCCGGTGATCTTTCAGGACATGAGCACCGGAAAACGCTACGTCACCCGGTCCACAGTCACCTCCGACCGGAAGGAGACCATCGACGGGGTGGAGCACTACCTCGTCTCGGTGGGCGTCACCGCCGACTCGCACCCGTTCTTCACCGGCCAGAAGCAGTTCGTCGACACCGAGGGACGCATTGACAAGTTCCAGAAACGTTTCGGAACGGTGCGCCGGCGGAAGAGGCCCTCCCGCTCCGCCAATAGCAGCGCCACCGCGGGATAACACTCTCGGAGGCGGGGCGTGAGTGCCCGCACTTCCTCCCCACGCCCTTTGTCTTTCCACCTCGTGGTGTCGCCTCCTCGGCGAACCGGCCGTCGGCAACCTGCCGAAACGCCGCCAAACCCTGTCCGATCTCCGCCTGCTCCAGCGGTTCGCGCAACCGCCGGACGACGAGATCATCGCCTGAATCGAATCCACCTTCCTCGGCGGCCGGGTGCTATCATGGATCGATTGCCAACTGCTCGCCGCCGCCCGCGCCCACCGGGCCACCCTCTGGACCCGCGACGAGACGCTCCGATCCTTCGCCGATCACTTCCGCCTCGGCCACGGCGCCTCGTGACCGCGGAGGAGATGGCGCACCTCGTCCTGCGCCTCTCACTTCCCCCACTGCAGGAAGAGGTCGATCCCGTCCGTCAAGGCGATCCAACTCGCCTCGATGATACTGTCGGAGACCCCCACCGTCCCCCAGGTCCGCCCCCCGCCGGCATGCACGCTCTGCACCAGCGTCTTGGCGGCGGTGGCGGCATGACCGTCGATGATCCGCACCTTGTAATCGATCAGCGCCACCTGGGAGATTTCCGGGTAGAACGGGGTAAGCGCCTTGCGCAGGGCCTTGTCGAGGGCGTTCACCACCCCGCTTCCCTCCGCCACCGTGTACTCCGGCACCCCCCCGACCTCGAGCTTCACGGTGGCTTCGCAGACCGGCGGGTGACCGTCGCGATACTGCCGCAGACTGCAATGGTACTCCCGCAGCTTCCAAGGTCTGGTATAGGGACCGATCTCCCGCCGGATCAGGAGTTCCAGCGACCCCCCCGCCGCCTCGTAGGAGTAGCCCTCCTTGCCCCGCTCCTTCACCTTGCGCAGCACCGCCTTCGCCTCCCGGCTCCCCTTTTCGAGCGAAAGCCCGAGCTGCTCGGCCCGCATCAGGATGTTGGACTGCCCCGAAAGCTCGCTCACCAGGATGACCTGCTGGTTGCCCACCTCCTCCGGCCGGATGTGCTCGTAGCTCTGCGTCACCTTCTGCACCGCGTTCACGTGCATCCCCCCCTTGTGGGAGAACGCCGTCCGCCCCACGAACGGCGCCCGCTGGAAATGCAGGTTGTTCGACACGTCGTCCACGAAATACGACAGCGACCGTAGCTTCGAAAGATCCCTCACC
>CAYPUM010000389.1:0-4166 GCA_964413545.1 uncultured Roseibacillus sp.
GCAGCAAGGTTTCCCTGCCTGATGCAGGGTGCAAGATTCAGGATGCAGTCCCGTGCGCCCCGCGTCTTGCATCCTGAATCCTGAATCCTGCATCCTGAATCCTGCATCCTGAATCCTGAATCCTGCATCCCGGTCCGAGGCTTGCCTCACTAGCGTTCCTCCCCATGAATTCACCCCTGCCGCTTCTCGGCGGCGTCCTTCTTCTGTCCCTTCCCGCCGTTTGGGGAGGCGAATCGGAGATCCTCGCCACGCCTCCTGCATCGGCCCCGACGACCGCCGCCGGGGCGATTTATGAATCGGTGATCCGCATCGAGGTTGCCACCCAGGTGTTCGATTATCGCACTCCGTGGAATTCCGGGCGCTTCGGCGGCGGCATCGGCAGCGGGTTCCTGATCGGCCCGAACCGATTCCTCACCAACGCCCACGTCATCTCGAATGCCCGCCGCATTCTCGTCACCAAGCGCGGCGCCGCCGACAAACACCCCGCCCGCGTCGTCCACGTCGCCCACGACTGCGACCTCGCCCTCCTCGAACTCGAAGACGCCTCCGCCTTCGAAGGGCTGCCGTTCCTCGAGTTCGGCGAGGTCCCGGCCCTCGAAAGCCAGGTCCGCGCCATCGGCTACCCGGTCGGCGGGGACCGCATCTCGGTCACCCGCGGCGTCGTTTCCCGCATCGATTTCCGGGCCTACGCGCACTCAAGGATCGATTCCCACCTCGTGGTCCAGATCGACGCCGCCATCAACCCCGGCAATTCGGGAGGCCCCGTGCTCCAGGGCGGGAAAGTCGTGGGGGTCGCGTTTCAGGGCCTCCGGCAGGCTGACAACACCGGATACATCATCCCCACCCCCGTCATCAAACGCTTCCTCAAGGACATCGAGGACGGGCGCTACGACCGCTACGTCGATCTCGGCATCAGCGAGTTCCCCCTCTTCAATCCCGCCATGCGCAGCGCCCTCGGGGTGGCGGACGACGGCCGGGGCGTCATGGTGGCCTCGGTCCTCCCGACCGGCCCCTGCGACGGCGTCCTCGAATCCGGCGACGTCCTCCTCTCCATCGACGGGCGCCCCATCGACAATGCCGGCAACATCATGGTGGACGGCGAAAAGGTCATCCTGCACGAGATCGTTGAACGCAAGTTCGCCGGCGACACGGTGCGCCTCGAATACCTTCGGAACGGCGCGAAGGCCGAGGCCGCCATCACCCTCAAGTCCTTCCCCTACTCGCGGATCTTCGCCATCCGCTACGGCGAACGGCCCCGCTACGTCTTCTTCGCCGGTCTCGTCTTCCAGCCGCTCGACATCAACCTCTACTCGGCCTTCAAGTTCACCAGCCCCCGGGTCCGCAAGATCTACCAGAACTACGTCAAGGATGGTATCTTCAAGACACGCAAGGACGTGGTCGTCCTGACCCGCGTCGAAAGCGACCGCCTCACCACCCACATGACCGAGTTCGAGGGTTCCGTGGTCGACGAAATCAACGGCACGCGGGTGCGCGACCTCGCGCACGCCCACGAACTCCTCTACTCCGCCGGGCAACCCGAGTTCATCACGATCCGCTTCAACGGCATCTCCCGGCCGCTCGTCATACCCTCCGCCGAGGTGGAGGCCGCCAACGAACGCATCATGAGCAAGAACAGCATCTTCCGGCCCTTCTTTCTCGGCCAGCCCGAATCCGCCTCGCGATGAAACTCCCCTCCCTCGCCCTCGCCCTGCTCGCCGGCCTCCCCGGCCCTTCCCCGGCCGACGACGCCCGGGGTCTCCTGCGCATCAACACCACCATCCAGACCTTTGACACCGCCCAGCCATGGGAACTGGACCCGCCCCGCCAGCGCCGCGGGCTCGGCGCCCTCCTCCCCGGCAAGCGCATCATCACCACCGGCGAAATGGCCGCCAACTCGACCTACATCGAACTCGAGTCCGCCGACGGCATCCACACCACCCCGGGCAAGGTTCTCGCCATCGATTACGAAGCCAACCTCGCCCTGCTCGCGCCGGAATCCGACCCCGCCGGAACATGGCTCGACACCATCGGCGAACTCGAAGTCAACGGCCCCGTCAACACCGGGGACGAGGTCCAGATCTGGCAGCTCGAAGAGAACGGCGACGCCATCAACACCACCGGCACGGTGCGTTCGGTCGATCTCATCTCGACCTTCGTGCCCGGCCATTACTTCCTGGCATACGAGGTGAAGGCCTCCCTCCAGAGCGCCTCGAGCAGCTACACCGTCCCGGTCACCCGCGAGGGCAAGTTGCTCGGCGTCCTCACGAGCTACGACTCGAAAGACCAGATCAGCGACATCATCGCCCCGGAGATCATTTCAGCCTTCCTCGAAGACGTGGAAGACGGCGTCTAC
Source organism: uncultured Roseibacillus sp. (assembly GCA_964413545.1). GTDB lineage: Bacteria > Verrucomicrobiota > Verrucomicrobiia > Verrucomicrobiales > Akkermansiaceae > Roseibacillus_B. Next base: position 2,354 of record CAYPUM010000389.1, read on the forward strand.
AACGGCTTCCCGTCCCTCGGAATCGCCAGCATTCTGACCGAAGATCCCCCCTTTCGACAGTGGCTGGGTCTCGACGCCTACGAGGGCGGTCTCTACATCAGCCGCGTCCTGCCGGAGAGCGCCGCCGCGAAGTGCGGTCTCAAGGAGGGCGACGTCCTCCTCGCGGTGGGCGACCAGTTCATCGACCGGCGCGGTTATTACGTCCACCCGCGCTACGGCCGCCTGTTCTGGAGCCATCTCATCCGGGGTTCACGGATGGTCGGGGAGACCCTGAGTCTGCTCATTCATCGCGACGGCGACGAGCGACGCCTCGAAGCCGCCCTCGAGCGCGCCGTCGAACCCCTCATCCCCGCCCATATGCACGACCGCCCGCCGCCATACCTCGTGAAGGGCGGACTCGTCTTCCAGGAACTCAGCCGTCAATACTTCGAAGCCTTCGGCAAGGAATGGCAACAGCGCGCCCCCCTCAACCTCCTCGACGCCCTCCACAACCCCGAGGACTACGAAGAGGGACGCCGCCGCCTCGTCTTCCTGAGCCGCGTCATCCCCACCCCCGCCACCATCGGCTACGACGACGTCTCCAACCAGATCATCTCCGAGGTCAACGGCCGCAAGGTCGAGGACATGGCCTCCCTCGCCGCCGCCTTCCGCCAACCCGTCGACGGCCTCCACACGATCCGCATCGACGATGTCCCCTACGTCCTCTACCTCGACCCCCGGCTCAGCGACTTCGTCGACGGCAAACTCCTCGAAGCCGGCCTCCCCTCCCTCCAACGACTCGGCGATTGACCCGCCCCGCCTACCGGCTCAAGTCGTCCTGCGTGACGATCTCCAACCCGGCGTTGTGCAGCACCCCCCGGCCGAACTCGTAGTCCTCGACGTGAAAGGCCATCAGCGTCTTGCCTTGCGGGTGCGGGATCAGGGCGTACGCGAAATCGATGTTGGTCTCCGCGAGGCGCAGCTCCCGCAGGCAGTCCTGCAAACCCTTGCCGGGATCGCGCAACGCCACCACCAACAGCTCGCAGGTGGTGTGCGGCATCCCCTTCTCGAAAATGACCTGAGCAAAACGAACGAGTGGCTGCATATTCAACGCTCCTTGTTTTTCAAAGCACTCGCTGAACGCAAGAAGCTGATTCAGATCGAGGCGGAGATGGCCGAGCGTCTCCAAGTCATCGCGGCGTGCAAACAGACCCACCTGCATTTGACCTCCGAGATGCGCGAGCATGGCGCCGCTGAATCGGAAGCGATTGAACTCGATACCTATCTTCTTGAGGAAGAACTCCGTTTCAGCACAGAATTCGGTCGCGGATCGTTTCTCCAGCAGCGCGAGAGCATGCGCTCCGTCTTGCGGCTCCTTGGAAGAGGCCCGCCCGAGCTTTCTCACGCATCAATCCACGATCAACTACTGGAACCCCTTGAACAGATCGCCTGTCTCCGCAACACGGTCATCTGCCACCATCTCAGTCTGCCAAGATCTGTGAAGCCCGATTCGACATCGCAAGGATCAGGATCCAAGTTCTAGAATCTCGATTTGAAGCCCCTCATGCCCGACCACCTTCCAGATCCTGATCGAGACTACGCTGTATTGACCGGCGACCTGATTGACTCTGCGGACTTCGATTCCCGGCAGCACGACTGGGCACGAGACCGCGTCAGGAAGGCCTGGGAGCCCACCATTTGGGAACGCCGGACCTCACCCGTGTTGGAAATAGCTGACCTCGACCGTGAGGAGATCGCGCGGACCGTGCAGGTTGCGGCTGCCGGGCGGCGCTTTACTTTCAAGAGCCCATCGAGGCCCGAGAAGGTGCTGGAC
>CAYPUM010000390.1:0-4164 GCA_964413545.1 uncultured Roseibacillus sp.
TCCTCGGCCCCTGCGCCCTCGAAGGGGAGGAGTTCGCATGGCGAATGGCCCGCTCAATCAAGGCAATCTGCTCCGGCCTCGGAATCCCGTTCGTGTTCAAGGCCTCCTTCGACAAGGCGAACCGCACCTCGATCACCTCCTTCCGCGGGCCCGGCCTCGCCGAGGGCTGCCGCATTCTCGGCGAAATCGCCCGCGACCTCGATGTGCCCGTCACCACCGATGTCCACACCGACGCCCAAGCCGAAGCCGCCGCCGATCACGTCGACCTCCTCCAGGTGCCCGCCTTCCTGTGCCGCCAAACCGACCTCCTCGAAGCCTGCGCCCGAACCGGCCGCCCCGTCAACGTCAAGAAGGGCCAGTTCCTCGCCCCGTGGGATGCCGTCCACATCGCCGAAAAACTCCGCTCCTTCGGCTGCGAGCGATTCCTCATCACCGAGCGCGGCTCCTGCTTCGGATACAACAATCTCGTCGCCGACATGCGCTCCCCTTACATCATGCGACGGGAGGGCATTCCGGTCGTGTTCGACGCCACCCATTCCGTCCAACACCCCGGCGGAGCAGGCCGCACCACCGGCGGGGATCGCGAACTGGCCCCCGTCATGGCAAGGGCCGCCGTCGCGGCCGGCGTCGATGGCGTGTTCATGGAAACCCACGAAAACCCCGACGCAGCCCTGTCCGACGGACCCAATCAAATCCCCCTTGCCACCCTCCAACACGTCCTTGCCGGATTGCTAAAAGTCCACCATGCGCTAACATCCTGAACCGATCCTCCCGCTTCCCGGGCCGCCATCCCGCCCGGCCCTTTCTCCAACCCGCTGCCTCCTCGATGCATCGCGCCGCTCTCGCCGTCCTGCTTGTCGCTCCGGCCCTCGGACGCGCCGCCCCCGATGATGAACGCGACGATCAACCCGCCCGATCCTCCACCCGCCTCTCCCCGTCCCTCGACCTCCTGCCTTCGGGCAGCATCCTTCAGGACGTTCGCATCCCCCGCTACGATGAGAAGAAGCGCCGCGCCGCCCTCCTCAAGGCCGACACCCTCAGAGTCATCAGCGAACACCGCGTCTCCGGAACCCAAATCAAGCTGCAGGTCTTCAACCGCAGCGGGCAACCCTCGCTCTGGGTCAACATGCAGGCCGCCGACTACTTCCGCGACGAGGGCCGGATCGAGGCCCGGGACGCCCTCACCGTTCGGGGCGATGGATTCGCCGCCCGCGGCCCCGGCGCCGTCTTTCATCTGAACTCCCGCAAGGCGTTTCTTCACGGACCCGCCTTCACCTCCTTCGTCCGCGACAAGGCCCGCCGGAAAAACCGCCCCGCAACCACCACCAAAGCCACCGCCATGCGCCCGCTCGTCCGATCCCTTGCCGCCGCCCCGATGCTGAGCCTCGCCGCCTCCGCCGCCCCCCCCGGCCCCCAACCGCTCACCACCACCGATCTGGAGAAGCTCGACGCCCTCTCCCGACCCCGAGCCGCCGCCGTTCTCGCCGACACCGCCCCCACCCGCGAGATCCTCACCCGCAGCGAACAATTGAGCCGTGCCGCCCGCGCCGGACTGCGCACCTTCGCCCGCCGCCTCGACAACCCGCCTTACCTCGTCGTCAGCACCTCCGGTCCCCCCCGCGAAAAACCCTCCGTTCCGCCACGACCGGCCGACGGCATCGAGATCTCCTGCGAAGGAGGCATGTTCTTCGACGCCGACAAAGGCCACATCGTCTACCTCGACAGTATCGTCGTCATCGAACCCCGCTTCAAACTCACCGCCGCCAGCGAACTCAAAGTCTTCCTCGAAAAACGCGAAAACGCCGACGAGAAAGGCCTCGAAGGCCCCGAATCCTTCGGCGACGTCAAGACCATCGTCGCCACCGGCGGCGTCACGGTCGTCCGGCACGACCCCAACGACCAACGCCCCCCCATCATCGCCTCCGCCGATACCGCCACCTACGACGCCAAATCCGGCGACTTCGTCCTGCGGGGAGGATTCCCCACCATCCGCCAGGGCCAAAGCTCCCTCCAAGCCGAACAACCCGGCCTCTACCTCCGCTTCTATGCCAATGGAAACTTCTTCGCCGAAAAAGGCCGATGGAAAACCATCGGCGACATCGCACGCCTCCGCGACCAAAAGGACAACCCCTGACCCCTCCGTGCAAGCCCGCCTCGTCCACTCCCCGCCCCCGCTCGCCCCGCCCCCGGCCGGCGCCTGCCCCGTCCTCGACGTCCGTGACCTGCGCAAAGTCTACGGCGGCCGCCCCGTCGTCGAAAACGTCCACCTCTGCGTCGGCCCCGGCGAAATCGTCGGCCTCCTCGGCCCCAATGGCGCCGGCAAAACCACCACCTTCTACATGATCGCCGGACTCGTCCCCCCCAACGCCGGCGAGGTCCGCATGAACGGCCAATCCGTCACGCGCCTTCCCATGCACAAACGCGCCCGCCGCGGCCTCGGATACCTCCCCCAGGAAGAATCCGTCTTCCGCAAACTCACCGTCGAACAGAACCTCATCGCGGTCCTCGAAACCCGGCGCTCCCTCTCCCGCCGCGAACGGCGCGCCCGTTGCCATGCCCTGCTGGAACGCTTCGGCATCACACACGTCCGGAAATCTCCCGCCATCACCCTCTCCGGCGGGGAAAAACGCCGCCTCTCCATCGCCCGCTCCCTCTGCACCGAGCCCACCCTCCTGATGCTCGACGAACCCTTCAGCGGTGTCGACCCCCTCGCCGTCCTCGACATCCAGCAAATCATCACACAGCTCCGGGAAGAAGACGACATCTCCCTCCTCATCACCGATCACAACGTCCGCGAAACCCTCGAAATCGTCGATCGCGCCTACCTCCTCCTCGAAGGCCGCGTCGTCCTCGAAGGCCCCGCCGAAGAAATCGAAAAGCACCCCATCGCCCGCCTCCACTACCTCGGCGAAAACTTCCGGCGCTGAACATCCGACCCCGAAAACGCTGCTCTCGAAACGAACGCCCTTCCCGGACGCGACCCCCCAACAAGCAAAAAGACAGGCTTGGCGAACCCGTCTTTCCTGCTCTATGATCGGAGGTCTGCGGGGATGCCCTCCCCGCCAATGGCGAACCCTGTATTTACGATGCAAAGCACGAACGTCGATCCAAATATCACCGTCACCGTCCGCCACGAACAAGTCACCGATTCGTTGCGCGACGACGCCCGAAAGAAGATCCAGGGCATCCACCTCGACTACCCCCGCATCATCGAAGCCAAAGCCATCCTGGACGTCCAGAAGAACCGTCACGTCGCCGAGATCATTCTCTTCTGCGCCAACCACATCACCATCGACGCCTCCACCGAAACCGAGGACATGTACAAAAGCATCGACGGCACGGTCGACAAGATCGCCCGCCGTATGCGGAAATTCAAAACCCGCCTCCTCAAGAAGCACCGCCCCAAACCCGAGGACACCATCAAGCGCCTCGACGAGAACATCTACGCCCCCGACTTCCTCGACACCCACATCATCATCGAGGAGGAAGAAGGCCCCGAACCCGAGCCTGTTACCATCCACCGCGAGGCCTTCCGCCTCCGGACCCTCTACAAGGAAGAAGCCATCATGGAACTGGAACTCACCGACCGGCCCTTCGTCCTCTTCAGGAACGCCCGCCGCGGCGTCCTCCAGATCGTCTACAAACGCGGCGAGGGCAGCGAATACTCGCTCCTCGAACTGGACCCCGGCAAAATCTGATCCCTTTGTGGTAGCCATGGCCGTCCCTTCTTGGTATCGCTGACGCGAACCATGGGGAATGAGGGCAGGGAGAACGCGCGCGGTAACACCAGACGCGTGGCCGGAATCGCCGCCGTCGGCGCGACCAGCCTCTGCATGCTCGGACTCTCGATCCCCCTCGCCGCCATTCTCGCCCGCTACTCGATCTGGATGGCCGGCGCCCTGCCCCTCGCCATCCTCATCGGGGCCGGCATCATGACCGCCCGCATCTGGTTCCAGCCCGACACCCCCCTCAGCCCCACCGAAACCGAAGCGCTCCGGGAACGGGTCAGGGAACTCGAGGAACGCCTCGCCAACCTCGAAATGATCGACTCCGTCGAGGCCCATTTCGCCAACAAACACCACCCCACACACCCGTCGGACACCTCAGACCACCCCAAGTCCACCACCACCGCCGGTTAGACGCCAAAACCCCCGCGCCCGCCAA
>CAYPUM010000391.1:0-4160 GCA_964413545.1 uncultured Roseibacillus sp.
AAGCGGCGTCTTGGTGGGAGTTGGCGTCGTACCAACCGCCATGGACCCGCACCCCGCCTTCGCCCGGTGGGACGACTATCTCATCCCTTCCTTCCCGGTGGCCGTCGCCATGGCTCAACACCATGCCCGACCCTCGGAAGTCCGTATCGTCCTCGACCATCACATCCGCCTCGGCAACGGCCCCAGCATCCCCATCAACGAATACGCCCAACTCGACTTCCGGCCCCTCGCCTCCGCACCCCATCGCTTCCTCGCCGCCAATGAACTCGTCCAACCCACTGGCGCCTCCGCCCTCCCGCACCCCGTCACGCCCCGTTGCGCCCTCTTCTGCGACGCCACCCCCGAAAACCCCGCCCCATGGACCAGACCCGCCAACCTCGGACGCCTCGTCAGCTCGATCGATGCCCTCCCCCGCCCCGCCGGCCCCCGCGAGCACCATCGCCTGCCCCCCGCCTTCGAGGCCCTCCTGTTCACCCTCATCGCTGTCATCGCAGCCTCTCTCACCCGCTGCGGCCGTCTCACCCGCTTCCTCGCTTTCGGACTCCTCCTGACCGGCTCCCTGGTGGTCCTCGCCGCGCTCTTCGAGCTTTCGGATTACTGGACACCTCTCGGCCCCGTCCTTGCCACCGCCGCCGCCGGCTGGTTTCTTTGTGCCCGCTTCACGTCCTACCTCCCGCCCTCCCCCGGCCATTCCGCCTCCTCGTAACGCCTTCGACGCCCGCCGATCCATCGCTCCCACCCGCCAACCCCGCGTCACGTGCCGAAAACCGAGCCTCTGAAAAGCAAGGCCGCCACCCTCATCGAGGCCCTCCCCTACCTCCAGCGCTTCCGGGGACGCGCCTTCCTTGTCAAGATCGGCGGGTCCGCCATGGACGACCGCGATCTCCTCAGCGCCTTCATGCGCGACATCGTCTTCCTCGAACTCGTCGGCATCAATCCCATCCTCGTCCACGGCGGCGGCAAAGCGATCTCCGCCGCCATGTCCGAAGCCGGCCTCGAAGCGGAATTCGTCGGCGGGCTCCGCATCACCACCCCCGAGACCATCCGAATCGTCGAAACCACCCTCGGCGGCGCCATCAATCCCAACCTCGTCCAGCTCATCAACCGGCACGGCGGACGCGCCGTCGGAATCCCCGGCCAAAGCGTCTTCCAAGCCCGCCGAATCACCGGAACCGGCCCCGACGGCCAACCCGTCGATATCGGCCACGTCGGCAAGGTCGCCGCCTGCCGCACCGACGAAATCCAACGCGCCATGGACACCGAATCCGTCCCCGTCATCTCCCCTCTCGGACACGAAATCGACACCGGCAACACCCTCAACGTCAATGCCGACCTCGCCGCCGCCGCCCTCGCCTGCACCCTCCATCCCGCCAAACTCGTCTTCGTCTCCGATGTCCCCGGCCTCCTCGGACATCCCGGCGATCCCGGCTCCCTCCTCCCCACCGTCACCCCGGACACCGCCCGGCAACTCATCACATCCGGCGCCATCTCCGGCGGCATGATCCCCAAGATCCGCTCCGCCCTCGAAGCCCTCGAAGCCGGCGTCGAAAAGGTCCACTTCATCGACGGCCGCATCCCACACACGCTCCTCCTCGAAATCTTCACCCAGGAGGGCATCGGAACCGAAATCACCGCCCCTGACCCCTGACCCCTCCCCTCCTCCCGCACGAAAAGGCGTGACCTCGCCCCGGCCGCAGTGACAGAATACCAGTTGCTGAGTAAAGAAAGGAACCACCATGCCTGTTAACCGTTTGCGCAAATTCCTCGACGAAAACGACGTCAAATACGTCACCATGCGGCATTCCCCCGCTTACACCGCCCAGGAAGTCGCCGCCTCCGCCCATATCCCCGGCAAGGAACTCGCCAAAACCGTCATGGTCAAACTCGACGGCAAGCTGGCCATGGCGGTCCTGCCCGCCTCCCGCGCCGTGGACTTCGACATGCTCGAAAAGGCCTCCGGCGCCACCGAAGCCTCCCTCGCCGAAGAGGACGAGTTCCGCGACCTCTTCGGCAATTGCGACACCGGCGCCATGCCTCCCTTCGGCAACCTCTACAACTTCCCCGTCTTCAGCGACCCCCACCTCGCCGAAGACGAGGAAATCGCCTTCAGCGCCGGCTCCCACGCCGAAGTCGTCCGCATGCCCTACGCCGACTTCGAACGCCTCGTCCAACCCAAAGTCGCCCCCTTCGCCACCCCCACCCCCTCCGACCAGAACCCTTGAAAAGCAAAAGTCGTCACAAATGAATCAGGTTTTTCGAGCCGCGGTTCCGGCGAACGATGACGGCGACGAGAGCGCATGACGAGGGGCGCTCCGCTCAATCGTTGACCGCTCTCGTCTCCCCTAACCCCTAACCCCTGGCCCCACAATGCCCGCCGACCGCAAACCGTGGTACCAAGTCCCGGCCGACGAGGCCCTCGAAACACTCGGCGCCTCCACCGAGGGGCTGCCGGCGGACGTCGCAAGCCAGCGCCTCGAACAATACGGCCCCAACGAACTCAAGATCGCGAAGCCGAGCGTCCTGAAGCGGCTCCTGCGGCAGTTCCACAACGCCCTCGTCTACATCCTGCTGGTGGCCATCGTGCTCACCGGCGCCCTCGGCATGTGGATGGACATGTCGGTCATCGTCGGAGTGGTCATCCTGAACGTCATCATCGGATTCCTCCAGGAAGGCAAGGCCGAGGCCTCCCTCGAAGCGCTGAAACGCACTCTCGTCCAGAAGTGCACCGTCCTCCGCCACGGCGAGGCCACCGTCATCCCGGCCCGGGAGCTGGTCCCGGGCGATATCGTCTCGCTCACTGGCGGGGACCGCATCCCGGCCGACCTCCGCCTCGTCCGCACCCGCGATACCCACGTCGACGAGGCCGCCCTCACCGGCGAGTCCGTCCCCGTCGAAAAGGATACCGAAGAAATCCCCCGGCCCGATCTCCCCCCGGGCGACCAACACTGCATGGCGTTCAGCGGAACCTTCATGACCCGCGGCGCCGCCCTCGGACTCGTCGTCGCCACCGGCGAACAAACCGAGATCGGCAAGATCGCCACCCTCATGAAGGGCACCAAGTCGGCTCTCACCCCGCTGCAGCGCAAAATCGCCGCCTTCACCCGCATCCTCATCATCGCCATCCTCCTCGTCGGGGGCGTCAATTTCGCCATCGGCGCGGGCGTCGGCTTCGACCCCGCCTACAACTTCCTCGGGTCCATCTCGCTGATCGTGGCCGCCATCCCGGAGATGCTTCCCATGATCGTCACCGGCATCCTGGCCCTCGCCGCCACCCGCATGGCCCAGCGCAATGCCCTCATCCGCCGCCTGCCCGCCGCCGAAACCCTCGGCTGCACCACCGTCATCTGCTCCGACAAGACCGGAACCCTCACCAAGAACGAGATGACGGTCCTCAGGGTGCTCTGCGCCGACGCCTCCTTCCAAGTCGAGGGCGTCGGTTACACCCCCGAAGGCCGCTTCCTCCACAACGGATCCGAAATCCCCCCCTCCGAGGCCCCCGCGCCCCTCCTCGAATCCCTCCGCACCGGCCTCATGTGCAACAATGCCCGCCTCGTCTGCGAGGATGATCAACACCACATCGTCGGCGACCCCACCGAGGGCGCCCTCCTCGTCTCCGCCGCCAAGGCCGGCCTCTGGCACGACTCCCAACGCCTCGACGAAATCCCCTTCGACTCGACCATCAAATACATGGCCACCCTCCACGCCGGTCAGGACGAAAACCTCCTCTGCGTCAAGGGCTCCCCCGAACAAGTCCTCGCCCTGTGCAGCCGGCAGCTCACCCGCGACGGACCCCGGCCCCTCGAACGCGAGCGCCTCCTCGCCGAGGCCGAAACCCTCGCCGGGGAGGCCCTCCGCCTCCTCGCCACCGCCCGCAAACCACTCCCGAAGGACAAAACCTGCCTCGCCCCCGAGGACCTCGACGACCTCACCTTCCTCGGCATCCAGGGCATGATCGACCCCCCGCGCACCGAGGCCATCGAGGCCATCCGCGACTGCCGCACCGCCGGAATCCGCCCCGTCATGATCACCGGCGACCACGCCACCACCGCCACCGCCGTCGCCCGCCAACTCGGCATCATCAGCCCCAACGACCAGGTCCCCGCCATCGGCGGCGAGCAACTCGCCCGCATGTCCGACGACGACCTCCGCGAGGCCGTCGC
>CAYPUM010000392.1:0-4158 GCA_964413545.1 uncultured Roseibacillus sp.
GGGGGGGGAGGGGGCCGTGCATGTCGTGTCAGGGCGGAGGGCGGGATGCGGCCGTGGGGGGTGGGTGCGGGCGTGGCCGAGGCGGCACTTCAGGGGATTTTTGGATTGCGGATCGGCCAAGGGGGCCAAACCAGCAGGCGGACCGACGGGCGATGTCCAATCCTTCCGGCTGTCCCCTTTTCTTGCTGATGCAGGCAACGAATGCGGGGACTGATACGGGGTGACGATCTGTCAGGAGGACAAATGTCAAAATATTTGTCCTGACCCCTTCCCCCACTGACCCACCGCGGCTCCAGACCGGCGGTGGACTGCGCCCTTGCAAACCTCTTCACCCAGCTCAACGCAACAAAAAACGGGGTGGTACGCAGACAGGGACTCGAACCCTGGACCAATTGGTTAAAAGCCAACTGCTCTACCAACTGAGCTATCTGCGCATATGGGTGCCGCCCGGGGGTGCGGGGGGCGGGAGATACGGCGGGATGGCGGGGGAGGCAAGAAGAAACTGGTTCAGGGGAGGGAGAAGTCAAGGAAGTCGGAGAGGGTGGTGGCGGGGCGTTGGAGGTGGAAGGGGCGGATGCCGGCGGCTTGGGCGCCGAGGACGTCGGCGTGGTGGGAATCGCCGGCGTAGGTGGTTTCGGCGGGGGAGGCCCCGAGGTGTTCGAGGGCGAAGTGGAAGATGCGTTTTTCGGGTTTGCGGGCCCGGGCGTTGGCGGAGGTGAGGACGAGGTCGAAGAAGGAGCCGACGCCGAGGCCGTCGAGGATGGGGGCGAGGCGGTCGTCGAAGTTCGAGAGGACGGCGAGGCGGGCGCGGCGGGCGGCGGCGGATTCGAGGAAGGGGCGGACGTCGGGGAAGAGGGTCCATGCGGCGGGGTCGGCGTAGTGCGTGAAGAGGAGGGCGAAGTAGGCGTCGAAGTCCGGGGACGCGGCGAAGGCGGCTTCGGGTCCGCCGAGGGAGCGGAAGGCGGCGCGGACGACTCCGCGCCACCATGCGAACTCGGCATCATGGCCGGAGGGATGGGCGGGGTAGTCGGGGGGCGGGGCGGCGGCAAGGCTGCGGGAAAAGGCGGCCTCGAGGGCGGCGGAGGAGGATGTCAGGCCGCAGGATTGGAGGTGGCGGTCGTAGACGTCGCCGACCGGTTCGGCGGGGCGGATCAGGGTGCCGCCGGCATCGAGGAGGAGGAGCATGGGGGCGGGATGGGGGAGGGCTCCTGAATATTCAACATCCAACAAGGAATGTCCAACCGGAGATCGGGCTCCAACGCTCCGCTGTTCCGGCCCGTTGGGTTCCTTGAGAGAAGAGGTTCACGCTTCTTGAAGGTAGCGCTGCTGGGCGGCCTGCTCGGGGTTGTGGGGGAGGGACTCGTTGCGGGCGGAGGTTTCGGCGAGGAGTTCGTCGCGGAACTTGCCGACGACGGCTTCGACCGGCCACGAGCAGGCTTCGCCGAAGGCGCAGATGGTGCGGCCGTCGATCTGGTATGCGATCGACTCGAGGGTTTCGACGTCGCGCGGGGTGGCGGTTCCCGCCACGAGGCGGCCGGTGAGCTTGCGCATCCATGCGGCGCCTTCGCGGCAGGGGGTGCACTGTCCGCAGCTCTCATGAGCGTAGAACTGGTTGATATTGTTGAGGACCCATGACATCCGGCGGGAGTCGTCGAGGACGATGATGCCGCCGGAACCCGCCATGGAGCCGGCCGCGGCGATGGTGTCGAAGTCGAGGGGAAGATCAAGGAAGCCCATCTCGATCTCCTCGTCGTTGCGCTTGACCGTGTAGCTTTCGTCGGCGCGCATGATCCTTGCGGAGGACCCGCCGGGAATGACGGCCTTGAACGAGCGGCCGTCCTTCGGGCCGCCGCACAGGTCGTTGAGCAACTCGCCCATGGTGACGGCGCCGAGTTCGATCTCGAAGTAGCCTGGCCGCTGCACGTCGCCGGAGACGCAGAGGATGCGGGTGCCGGTGTTGCGGGGGGTTCCCAACTCGGCGTATTTGTCGCCGCCCATTGCGATGATGTGTTTCACGTGGCAGAGCGACTCGACGTTGTTGACGATGGTGGGGCACATCCAGAGGCCGATGGCGGCCGGGAAGTACGGCGGCTTGATGCGCGGGTACGGGCGCTTGCCTTCGAGCGACTCGATGAGGCCGGTTTCCTCGCCGCAGATATAGGCGCCGGCGCCGCGGTGCACATGGATCTCGAGGTTGAATCCGCTGCCGAGGATATTGTTTCCGAGGAGGTTTTCCCTGCGGGCCTCCCGGATGGCTTTCTCGAGGATGCGGGCCCCCTCGGGGAACTCCTCGCGGATGTAGATATAGGCGAGGTGGGCGTTCACCGCGAAGCAGGAGATGACCATGCCTTCGAGGATCTGGTGGGGATCCTGGTGGATGATGTGGCGGTCCTTGAAGGTCCCCGGTTCGGACTCGTCGGCGTTGCAGATGAGGTAGACCGGCCTTGTGTTGCCGGGCGGGATGAATCCCCACTTCACGCCGGTGGGAAAGCCGGCCCCGCCGCGCCCGCGGAGCTGGGATTTTTTGACCTCTTCGATGATTTCCCGCGGCGCCATCTTGAGAGCTTTCCGGAGCTGCTTGTATCCGCCGTCTTCGAGGTAATGCTTGAGGTCGGGCTTCCAGCCCTTGCGGTCGACATTGCGAAAGACGAGGCGGTGCTCGCGCGGATGCGGTTTGCGGTCCTTCCTGTATTCGATCTTGCTCACGAGGGGTCGGTTCAATCCTTTGATTTGTCGCGGCAGGAGGCGATCAGATCCGCGGCGCGGCCGGGGGTCACCTCTTCATGGAAGTCGTCGTTGACCATGCACACCGGGGCCGTTCCGCAAGCCGCAAGGCACTCGGAGAACTCGACCGACCACGTCCCGCATGGCGAAACCGCGATCGGGTTCCGGTGCGAAATCGTGCTGCGGTCGATGCCGGTCAGTTCGCAGAGCTTGTCCATCAGTTCGTAGCTTCCGCCCATGGCGCAGCTCAGGGTGCGGCAGACCCGGAAGTGGAACCTGCCGGGGGCGCGCTGGCGCAGTCCGGGGTAGAAGGTGACGACTTCCTCGACCCGGATCGGTTGGACGTCGAGCATGCCGGCGACCCACTGGACGGCCTCGGGCGAGATGAAGCCGAACCGTTCCTGGACGAGGAGCAGGAGCGGAAGGAGGGCGGCCGGGCGATGCTCGGCGGGATAGCGCTCGATGCGCTTGCGGGCTTCTTCCTCGAGTTCGGCGCTGACCTCGAACGGGGTGAAGTATTTGGCGCCCGGCGTCTGAGGCGATGCGATTTGCTGTTCGAGGATCGGGGAACTCATGGCTGATGATCGGGGGAATCCCTCAGCGGTCGCACTCGCCCATGACGAAGTCGAGCGACCCGAGGATGGCGGTGATGTCGGAGACCATGTGGCCGGGCAGGAGCTTGGGCAGGATCGAGAGATTGCAGAATGACGGGCTGCGGATCTTGAGGCGGTGCGGCACGCCGCCGCCGCGGGAGTTGATGTAGAAGCCCAGTTCGCCCTTGGGATTCTCGTGGCCGAAGTAGACTTCGCCCTCCGGGGCCGCGATGCCCTGGGTGGAGATGATGAAGTGGTGGATGAGTTCCTCCATCTTCATGAGGACCTTTTCCTTTTCGGGGAGGAAGCTCTTGTGGTCGGTGACATTGACCGGCCCGTCCGGCAGGTGATCGAGGACCTGGCGGATGATGCGCACCGACTGCCGCATCTCCTCCATGCGGACGAGGTATCGGTCGTAGCAATCGCCGTGTTCGCCGACCGGGACGTCGAACTCGTAGCGCTCGTAGTCGAGGTAGGGACGGTCCTTGCGCAGGTCGCGTTCCACGCCCGAGGCGCGCAGGTTCGGACCGGTGAGGCCGTAGGAGATGGCGTCCTCCGTCGAGACCAGCCCGATGTCGCGGGTGCGGTCGATGAAGATCCGGTTGCGGGTCAGGAGCCGGTCGACGTCGTCGATGGTCTGGTTGCATTCGTCGAGGAACGTCCGCACGTCCTCGACGAAGCCGTCCGGGAGGTCGCGGATCTGGCCGCCGACGCGGGTGTAGGAGGTCGTGAACCGGGCTCCCGTCATCTGCTCGCAGAAGTTGTAGATCTTCTCGCGCTCGTTGAAGGTGTAGAGGAAGACCGTCATGGCGCCGACATCCATGCCATAGACACCCACTCC
>CAYPUM010000393.1:0-4153 GCA_964413545.1 uncultured Roseibacillus sp.
GGCGTAGAAGGCGGCGATGTCTCCGTCGGCGTACTCGAGGCAGACCGGCCCGCCGTGGGAACACCTTCCGGGATCGTCGTTCTCGAGATCCGCGACGATCGTGCCGAAGACGGCGTCGCCCGGCTGGGTCAGCGGATTGCGGTCGTAGACGGCAAGATCGCCGGGCTTCCCGGTGACCGACACGTCGTCGATGTACCAGCCGGCCCGGTGGTCGGTGGCGTTGCTGGTGAAGAGGAACTCGAGCTTGATGGTCTGGCCGGCGTAGGCGTCCAGCGAGTAGTTCGGTGCGGCCGCCCAGGCGGTCGAGAACCCGACGATCCTGTCGCTGGTGAGCGGGCCGAGCAGGGTGCCGGAGGCATCGAGCACGTTGATGGCGCCGAAGTCGGGAGACGTCTGCTGGTCGGACTCGGTGTCGATCCACTGCTGGAAGCTGAGGGTGGCGCCCCCGGCCGGGATGGCGCGGGCCGGGGTCCGGAGCGCGGCCGAGGCGTCGGCCGTGTAGAGGGCGAGGAGGTGGGTGCCGGCGCAATGGGTGCCGGGGCCGCCGGTGCCGCCTTCGGGTTCGGCCGGCGGGCCGGGGCCGTCCGCCCCGCCATCCGGCACGCCGACCCCCCAGGCGGTGCCGTTGCCGTTGTCGGAAAGCGACCAGCCGGCCGGCAGGGCGCCGCCCTCGAAGTCCTCGCCGAGCAGCAGCAGCGGGTCCCGCTCGGCCACCACGAAGAAGCGGGCGGCGGCGTCGGGCGTGACGCTGGCCAGCGTGTTGGTGCCGCTCTCGTCGGCCGGGATGTCCTCGTAGGTCTGATAGACCGGCCAGGTGGCGGGGGCGGTGTCGAGGCTGGTGGCGCTGAGCAGGTCGTAGTGCTTGCCGGCCCGGCTGTTCCAGCGGAACGTGAGTTCGTTGGCAGCCCCGTCATGGGTGACGGCGAGCCGCAGCGCGGCCGGGGCCGCGGCCGCGTCCCACATGATCTCGCTGGGTCTGCTCGAGGTGGCGAGAAACAGGCCTCCAACGTTCCCGGCGTACCACACATTGAACGTCTCCGGCGCGCCGTCGTTGATGCTGAGGGTGGCCGTGCCGGCGCCGTTCACATAGATGACCTCAACCGTGTTCCATGCGTCGGGCGTGTAGGTCGACGCCAAAGGCACGTAGCCGCCGGGGTAATTTTGGATCTCCCCGTTGTCAAAAAACCTCACATCCATGATCGGCTGATTGAACAAGTCCGCCGCGCTTGCATCGAAAAGCTTGAACACGCCGATGCCGTCGCCGCTCACGCTCTGCACATGGAACGCCGTGCGGAACACAATCGTATCCCCGGCGCTGGATGACGCGCCGGCATCGATGTGACCCTGGACAGCGCCGAGCTGGGAGCTGCTGGTGCGATAGGTCCGCAGGAACTGGCCGCCCTGGTATGCCGGGATCCCCGAGAATCCATCCGGCTCCACGATGGCCCGATCTTCAAGGTCAACGACCGGATCCCCCAACGTGCCCACGGCGGGGGTGTAATACGGATACGCTTGATAAGGGGTCGCCGGCCCGCCCTCCCAGTCGGCGTAGAACAGCGCCTGTCCGGTCGTCTGGTTGGTGAGCGTGGCTGCCGGGGCGGGGCCCGGCGGGTCCGGGTCCGAGGCCGAGGCCGCGTCCCAGTAGAACTCGGTGTTGGTGCTATTCGTCTGCAGGATCAGGCCCTCGATGTTTCCGGTGATTTTCGTGTTGATGGCCTCTGGTGCGCCGCCATTGATGCTGACGGTGGCGGTGCCGGCGCCGTTCACATACACGATCTCCAGCGTGTTCCATGCGTCAGGGGTGAAGGTCAAGGTCAGATACTCGGTCGCCCCGGTGTAGGAAGCGATCGCCCCGCCGCTGCTCCACATGTTCAGCCAGACGACGGGATCGCTGAGGTCCTGGTCCGCATCGAGGAGCTTGACCGCAGCGATGCCGGCATCGCCATAGAAGGCCGTCTCCAGCACGATCGTCTCCCCGGCGGATGAGGTCGCCCCGGCATCCATCTCGCCCCGAATGGCGCCATGGATCCCGGTGGTCGTGCGGTAGGTCCGCAGGAACTGATTCGCCTCGTAGGCCGTGACCGCGGGGCTATAGAGGTCGAAGGTATGGTACACGTAGGCCCGGCCCAGATCGACCAGCGTCCCGGTGTAACCGGTCTGGCTGCCCGCGGGACCCGGCGGAGTCAGGTCGTGCGCCGGACCGTCTTCCCAGTCGCAGGAGAACATCGTCTGGCCGGTCGTCTGGTTGGTGAGCTTGACTGCCGGGGCGGAACTCGCCGCGGCCAGGATCGCCCCAAGGATCCCAAGAGCCGCGCGCTTCATTGTTCCTCGCTGGGAGCCGATTATTGCCGGTTGGAGTTCTTCGAGCATACACGGGGATAAAACCACGCCCCCGGCCGGTCAAATGCAGACTCATGGTCCTATTTGGGAACCAATCGCGGAGAGGTGGCGGGTGTTCCGCCATCGTTCTCCCGCCTTCGCACTGCGCGCTACGGAGGGCAGGCCGTTGGTGGGCGAGAGGCCGGCGTGGGTCGAGGACCCGTCGCAGCAGGACTGCAACGCCTATTGGGCCGCGCGGGCCGAGACGCTTTGTCGCGAGGCCGGCCTGCCGCCCCCCGCGTGGACCGGGTCGCCGCGTTGCTTCCTGCATCGCCCCCGGTTCGCCGGGGGACTGGAGAGCTTGAAGGCCATTCTGCTGGTGGAAAGCCCGGTCGCCTTCCGCCGCCGAATTCCCTTCGTTTCAGCCGACGCGCTGACGCGGGTCTGAGGGAAATGCCGGCCCCGTCCACTCACAACGGCAGCCGGTTGGGAAAGGTCAGTTCACGCCTTCCACAACCGGACCAGACGCGACGACCGGATCCCGGAAATGCGTGTCGAGCAGGACCGCCATCATCTCACCTCAGGGCGTCGATCTCGGATTCCTGGGTCGATGCGGACCGCAGCAGGTGGCAGGTGGCAGGTGTCGGAAAGGAGGCCGGCATCGGGACGTGCACAAGGCGGAACGCGGGATGCGGAAGGGCGGCCGGATCCGAAGACAGATCACCCCGTCCTGATTACTCCCTTGAGTAGCGTTGCCGCAACTCATCCAGCCTGTGGATGATTTCGGGCTCCTCCTTCACATCTGCAAGGGGGGTGAGATGGCGCAGGATGTAATCCCAATCGAGCCCCTCCACTCCCTGGCGGACAATCGTCATTCGCACATCCAACCAGTCCTGCTCGCGTCCGGCAAAGGCCTTCATCACGATCAGATCCTCGGCGGTGCAGATCCGCAGCATGACGCCCTCGACAAACGTCACCGGGCGGGATCGCCTCACCACACTCTCCTCGAAGGGAAGGGCTCCGAGCGCGATATCGATGCCCGAGCCATTGTCGGCCTTGAGAAGCAGCACCCGGTTCATCAGGGCGAACTCCTTCGCGTCCTCGCGCCGGGCCTGGTAGCGCCCGAGCAGGGCGTCAATGAAGGGTTCCTCGGAGCCGAATCCCGTGAGGAGGGTCATGTCGGTGTCCCGTGTCAGCCGCGGCTCGGCCAGCGCCTGCACGGCGAGCCCGCCGATGAAGCAGAATTCCCACCCCCGCTTCTCGCAGAACGTCTGCAGTTCTGCGGCGACATCGACCAGATCCTTCATTTCGCGCGCCGGAGTTTCGCGAACCAACGCTGTTGCTCGACCAGTCCCGAGGTGGAATCAGGCGGAGAGGTGCGGACCGCTTCGATCCACAAGCGGCCGAAGGAAGCCACGTCGGCCACCGTATTGCTGCGCCGGACGTCCTCCTCCCGCTGGCGCTCAAGGAGCGGACCCACACGTCGCCAGCGGGCCACATGTTCCTCGATCAGGATTCGGTTTTCCTCCGTCACAACCGACGTTAGGCTGCTCCGGGCGGGGATTCAAAATGATTCGGCGCCAGCGCGACGGGCAGGAGGCGGTTGGCAGGGCAGGCCGCGTGATGCATTTCCTCCCCATCGGGCACACAGCGAGGCGGTTCTGGCCGAAACGGCGCTCCATCTGCGCAGCACCAAGTTGGTGTTCGACATGATTCATGACGGTTTCGTCGAGGAACCAGGCGACCGGTTCGCCCGCCGGTGCGGGAAACAGCCGCTCGTGGGCGTCCGGAATCAGGCGGGCGAGGCTTGGTCGACGCGCCCCCAACGGGTTCA
>CAYPUM010000394.1:0-4139 GCA_964413545.1 uncultured Roseibacillus sp.
GCCATCAGGAAGGCGCGGCCGTCCTGTTCGCAGATGTCGATCACGCCGCGATCGACGAGAATACGCAGCTTGAGCTTGCCGCCCGCCGGCACCGGCCGGGCTCCGCGGCCCTCGCCGTAGCGCAGGCGGTGTCCCCACACGCCGAGCTCGACCCTGGCGGCCGCGGCGAGGTCGACCGTCAGCTCGATGTCCATCAGTTCCCAGGGCAGATCCGTGATCCCGAGCGGCGCGCTCGCGAGGTCCGCGTCCGGGTAGGTCCGCATTTCCGTGCGCAACCCCTCGATCTCCCGCGCCGGCTCGGCAAACAGCTGCACGCCCTTGTCCGTGGTCCGCAGCGTCAGTTCCACGGGCAGCGAGATCATCTGCCGGAAGGGCGCGCCGCGCGGACCGATCCGGAGCCAGCTCATCTGAACCCGGCGCAGCAGACCATCGGGCGCGTTGCCGAACGTCTGAGTGCCGTAGATCGGTCCGGATACCGTGCGGCCCCTGCCGCCCCCGGGAGAAAAGCTTGTGCCGTCAAAATCACCGATCATATAGTCGCCTTTCCCATTAACGAGCACCCACTTGGTCTTTTTCGGATCGCCATCGACGCGGAGCTTGAAAATGTCGGGGCAGTCGTGCCCGAGCCTCGCCCGGCTCTCGCGGGTCCAGTCCCTCAGGTTGGTGGACGAGTAGAACTCGTATCCGCCGCCGAGAGCGAATGCCATGATCCACTTGCCGCTTTCGTCATGGTGGAAGACCTTCGGGTCGCGGTTCCTGCCGGTGATGCCCGGGACGGCGGGTTTGTCGATGTGCGTCCAGGTCCGGCCGCGGTCGGTGCTGACCGCCATGCACTGGTCGCTGGAGTCGACATCGAAGTCGTGGCGGAGGAACCGGTACGGCTTGCGGCGCGTGTAAAAGGCGATCATGGTCTTCTCCCGCCCCTGCTGGAAGCCGGCGACGTTCCCGGCATCGACGATGGCCGACCCGGAGTAGTTCTGGCCGCGTTCGGGATCGACCCCCAGCGCGATGGGCAGGTGTTTCCAGTGGAACAGGTCCTTGCTGACCGCGTGCCCCCAGTGCATGTTGCGGCCGATGTCTCCGCCGCGGCTCGGGTCGTGCTGATAGAACAGGTGGTATTCGCCGTCGTAGTAGACCGTGCCGTTGACGTCGTTGTTCCAGCCCTGGATGGGCGTCAAATGGAACTGGGGCCTGCCCGGTTCGTTGAGGCGGTTGTCGAGCCCGCGGATGACGTCGTCCAGAACCGCGCCGCCCAGCGGATCGGCCGACGCGCTCCAACCCGCCATCGTCAGCGTGACATCTTTCCCCTGCCACAGCTCGAGGTCGATGAACTGCCAGAACTCGGCGTCGTCTTCATCGACGACCGACATGCAGATCTCCTGCACGACCCGCCCGGCCACGATCAGCTTCACCGCATCGTCGGGGAAGGCGCCGGTCGCCGGGATGTTCAGGTAGCGCCTGTCGGCGCGAAACGCACGCCTCCCGGAGAACCGCCTGATGATCGCACCTTTTCCATCCATCACCGGACCGTCCGCCGGCGCGTCGGCGCCCCGGAAACTGCCCGCCGCGATCCAGCCGCCGAACAGATCCTGCTCGTCGTGGATACGGAGACGCCCTTCCTTCCCCTTCAGCGCCCGCACGTCGAAGGTGCAGCGGGTGAACTGGTCGCCCCGCGGCAGCGCCTGGCGGACAACCTGCCCGTCGACGAGGAGGTTCACGGCAAAGATGCCGTCGCAGGCGGGGCCGCCGCCGGCGAGCTGGAAGGTGATGTAGTCCTTGTCGATGACGAACGGGACGGATGTCAGACGGCCTTTGGCCCGGTTCATGATCTCCGGATGGAACGAGTTGGCGAACACCTTGTTGTCACAGCCCGACAGCTCCGGCTGGTTGTAGAGGTGCGGGTGGCGCTTCCAGTTCTGGCTCAGTCGCTTTTCGACCGACCCGGTCCCGTCCGCTTCCGGAACAATCCCTTTTCCGGTCGGCCCGCCCTCGAAGGCCATTCCCTCGAGGGACCAGTTCTCGAATGTGCCCCGCTCGAATCCGCTGTTTTCGAACAGCGGCGAGGCGGCCGCGGTTCCCGCGCAGAGGACCAGGGCGGGCAACAGCGTGACGTGTGGCATCAATGTGTGTCGTGTCATGGTTATCTCGCTACCGCTGCCGCCGTGCCGACCGTGTCCGTCGGCCCGGTGAAACCCGGCCCTCCGGCGGCGACGTAGCCGTGACTGGCGCCCGACTCAGCGGGACTGACCCAGAAGGCGTACAGCGCACCGTTGGTCAAATGAAAGCGGAAGCGGACCGGTTTGCCCGCGAGGGACGACAGGTCGCCGGCCTGCCCTGAGCCTGCCGAACGGGCGCCCTTCCACGTTACGCCGGTCAGCGTCTTGTTGCAGGATACCGGCCTGCAGTTGGCCGCCGTGAACGGCTCGATCGCCTTGCCATCCCCATCGAGCACCTCGGCCATTAACTCGCCCCGGGGACAATCGACATTGACGAACAGGTGGCTGCCGCTGAACGTCACCGGCCGCGTCGTCAGCGTTCCCGCCTGATCCGCGGCGTTCATCGAGGCAAAGCCGTCCCGGCGCAATACGGCCAGGCCGGTGCGGCCTTTGCCGTGCCCGCCGGTGGCATCCTTCTCCCTGCCCGACACATGGAAGTACAACCGGTCGCCGACAACGAGGCACCCGCCGCCGGCGGACTGGATATTGCCGAAGTTCCACGATCCCTCCTTCCAGCTGGCCGGGATAAATGGCCGGCGGCAGGGGCGATCCCAATGGAACCCGTCGCGGCTGAAGCCCAGCAGGATGTCACATCGTTTCTGCAGCCCTTCCCGGTTGACCGTGCGGTTGTCCGGACCGGTCCAGATGGCGAAGAACCCGAGCATCAGGCTCTCGTAGGGCGTGGCGTCCAGGTTGTACAGCTCCGGTTTGATGCCCCTGTATTCGTCAACCGGATTGCGCGGATCGAGATCGTCGGCGTTGGTCCAGAACACCGATTCGCCTCCGGCCGACAACCCCTTGTTGTATGGGGTCTTCTCGACCAGTTTCCTCGGATCGCGGTCCTCCATGTAGGCGCGGGCCCGACCGACCGCTCCTCCGTGAATACGCTGGCTGAGACACCAGACCCGGCGGAAGGGATTGTGAAAGACGGTTGACCTGTCGCCCCAGATCGCCTTGGAGGCAACGGGTTCGGACCAGCGGATGCCGTCGCGGCTCGTCCGATAGACCAGGTGCCAGCCCTTCCGTTTCTCGGTGGTAAAGTATTTGAAGCGGGCGCCGGGCTCCCCGGACGAGTGATCGAGCCAGACGGTGCTCGAATCGTGATGGCTGATGTCAAGGCATACGTTGGATTCGTCCAGCTCCTTGCGCCGCCCCTCGATGTCTTCGAGGACGGGCTTCTCCCAGTGAATCCCGTCCTTGCTCACGGCATAGCCGAACCAGTGCGTGACCCATCCCGCATTGCCGGCGGCATACCACATCTTGAACAGGCTGTCGGCGGGATCGTACCAGACGCCTCCGCTGTACGGAAACGCCACGTTGCTCCTGCCCCCGGTTTCCCAAGGCTTGTCGGGCTTCAGCACCGGATTCCGCGCGTGGTACTCCGCGGAATGGAAGGTCCGCGTGAGCGTGGTGTCCTCGATGAGGAAATCATCAACAAAGAGCTGCCGCCCCAGGTCGACCGGGATGACCGCCGGCGGGTTCCTCAGGTACGGAACCGGCATCGGTTCGCGCGTCAGCGCAGGGCGTTCCGGCGGCCACGTCTCCGGCAGTTGAATTCCGTTGTAGAGCGTCTCGCCCGCCCGGACGGTCCAGGCCAGGGCAAGCAGGATAATGACGGTCCACCGATGTCGTCTCACATGTTTCATGGCACCTCTTCCAGGTTTTTCAACGCGCCGCAACCGCGTGGCTCGTGTTCATGGGTTGAATCATGGCCGTGTCCTTCATGGTGTCTCCTTGGGCGTTAGGTACCGCGGGTTGGTGTTCTTCCCTACCGGGCGGCAATTGGCGGGATTGTCCAGATCGGCGCGGCAGCGAGACAGGTGTTTTCCGAGTCGCGCCACGACGTCGGGATGCTGCGCGGCGACGTTCCGGCTCTCGCCGATGTCCTCGTCCAGGTTGTAGAGCGCGCCGTCGGCATGCAGT
>CAYPUM010000395.1:0-4138 GCA_964413545.1 uncultured Roseibacillus sp.
GATTCACATCGCGACGCTCGTGCACGACGACATCATCGACGGAGCGGCGACCCGCCGCAAGGCCCCCACCGCCAGTTCGAAATGGGGGGCGGGGATGGCGGTTCTTCTCGGCGACGCCCTGTTCTCCCACGCCCTGATGATGTCAACCGAGTTCGACAATCTGGCGCTTTCCCGCGGAATCGCCGCTGCCTCACGAGCGGTTTGCGAAGGGGAAATCCTCCAGACGCAGCGCCGTTTCGATCTCACCCTCACGAAGCGCGACTACTTCCGCATGATCGAGATGAAAACGGGGGCGCTCTTTGCGGCCTCCACGGAACTCAGCGCCCTGCTCTCCGAATCCACCCCCAGCACGCGCTCCGCAATGCGAACCTTCGGCCTCAAACTTGGAACCGCCTATCAGATCTACGACGATTGCCTCGACCTCATCGGGTCCGAGGAGCACTTCGGAAAAACCCTGCGAACCGATCTCGAAAAAGGAAAGCTCACCTTGCCGATCCTGAATCTCCTCGAAAACGCGAGCCACGAAAAACGCGCCAGACTGCAACGCTGCATCATCAATCAGGAGACCCTCGACCTCCCCGTTCTGGTCGGAATCGCCGATTACGGAGGCGCCATCGCCCGCGCCCTCGATGCCGCCGCCCGCCTCCTTGCCGATGCGCGTTCCTCCCTCGCCTGCCTGCCCAACTCCTCTCGCCATCGCGACGCCCTCGCGGGCATCCTCTCCTACCTCCACGACCTCCTCCGCTCACTCTCGCTGTAGCATTCCTTCCGGCAACCTGGATAATTGACAAGCATGACCACGCGGACTTCCTGAGCATTGTGAATACTTGAAGGGGCTCTTTTTGCTCTTCCGCCCCCGGCCCCTCCTCCTCCGCCCGCTCTTTTTGAAAGTCTGCCCGAAGGCGGGCCCTTCCCCCGGTTCCGCAAAATAGAGCACCATTTTTTCTTTGCCGCCACCAGATCTTGGGTACCATGCGGACCTATCGGATTTGGTGATGCGTTGCATTCAATGTGGCTCACTTCGGGACAAGGTCATCGACTCGCGCATGTCGAAGGACGGAACCACGATTCGCCGGCGACGGGAGTGCCTCGACTGCGAGTACCGCTACACGACCTACGAGCAGATCGAGCGAACCGAACTGCAGGTCGTCAAGAGAGACGGGAGCCGCGAACCCATCAACCGCGAAAAGCTTCTCCGGGGCCTCGTCAAGGCGTGCGAAAAGCGGCCCGTTTCGATGGACCGCCTCGATCGCGCCGTCGAGGAGATCCTTGCGACCCTGCACAAGGACCACCTCTCCGAGGTCCCCTCTCACATCATCGGAGCGGAGGTGATGGACAAACTCCACGAAATCGATCCGGTGGCCTACGTGCGATACGTCTCGGTCTACCGCCAGTTCGACAACGTCGGGGAGTTCATCCGCGAAATCCAAGCCCTCGAAAACAAGGCCCTGCGTGATCCCATGCAGCGCCGCCTCTTCAAAGACTGAAACTGCCATGATCTGCCTTGTCGGAAAACTGCCCGTGCTCAAAATCGGCCGCCACCAGGTCGCCGGCTACGAAACCGAATGGATCGACGTTGCCCTCCAGCGAGCCGCCGACGCCTGCGACCGCGCCGACTTCCCGTTCATCGACGATATCCGGGACGGCGTCCTGCATTACCTCGAACACAAATGCCCGTGGCGGCTCATCGCGATCGAGGATCTTTTTGAACGCATGAAGCGCATGTTGCGCCGCATCGGATGCGTGGCCATCGCCGACCATCTCAGCCCCCTTGCCCCTCCCTTGACGGTCTCGGTGGCCCGCGCCGCCCGGGAGGCCGGCAACGGTTTCGAGTTGCTTTTCTTCCAGGCTCTGCAGGAGGAAATCGATGACTTGCGGTCCCGGGGCGCCGAGGAGTTTCACTTCACCGGCCTCCGCGAGAGCGCCCGCCTCCTCCGCGGAACCCGGCGTTGGTCGCCCTCCTGCGAGATCCTCCACCGTGAAATTCTCGCCTTCCTCCAGAACTTCGCCCAGCAACCCGTTCCCGAACACCGCAAGATTCACCTCACTATCGACTTGTAACATTTCCCGCCTCAGGTTTCACCACGCACCCCACACGAGACCCCCGCCACACCGCCATGAAAACGATCTTCCAGAAAATCGCGGAACGGGAAATCCCCGCCGACATCGTCTACGAGGACGACCAGTGCCTTTGCTTTCGCGACATCAACCCGAAGGCCCCTGTCCATCTCCTGCTGGTCCCAAGGAAGCCGATCCCGCGCCTCGCGCTCGCCGAACCCGAAGACCATGACCTCCTCGGTCACTTGATGTCGCGCCTGCCCGTCATCGCGGCGCAGGAAGAAATCGCCGAAAGCGGGTTCCGGGTCGTCATCAACAGCGGCCCCGACGGCGGCGAGGAGGTCCCCCACCTCCACATCCATCTCCTCGGCGGACGCCCCCTGCGGGGACTCGGGTAGTGCCGGGACCGGACGGGCGGTCCTCGAGGGGGCTCGCCCGAAGGCGCGAAGGGATTTGCCGGACCCGCTTTTCAAGGCCCGGCTTGTCCGGCAGCTTCTGGAGGGTGGGTCCGCACCGTTCCCGGTCTCTTCGCCCCGGGCCTTGACTCAGGGGACGAACGGATTCGCTTCGGCCGCGACGACGCGAAATTCCCGAAACTAACGTCCTGACATACGGCCCAACTTCTCTACAGTCGGCCCGCGGGAAGGGCGCCTCCTCCCTTCCCGCCCGCCATATGACCTCCGAATCCTGAGCCCTGCCCCTCCAGCCCTCTGCCCCGCCCGCGCCCCATGAGCTACACTGTCTTCGCCCGGAAGTACCGCCCTCGGACGTTTGACGACGTCCTCGGCCAGGACCACGTCGTCCGAACTCTGCGGAACGCCGTCGAGCAGGACCGCCTCGCCCACGCCTACCTGTTCGTCGGCCCTCGCGGCACGGGCAAGACCTCCACCGCCCGCATCTTCGCAAAGGCCCTCAACTGCTCCGGCGGACCCAGGGCCGACTTCGATCCCGACGAGGATATCTGCATCGAAATCGCGGAAGGAAGATCGCTCGACGTCCTTGAAATCGACGGCGCTTCCAACAACGGCGTCGAACAGGTCCGCGAACTCCGCGAAACCGTGAACTACGCCCCAGCCCGCGGCCGCTTCAAGATCTACTACATCGACGAGGTCCACATGCTGACACCCCAGGCCTTCAACGCCCTCCTCAAGACGCTCGAAGAGCCTCCCCCGCATGTGAAGTTCATCTTCGCCACCACCGAACCGAACAAGATCCTCCCGACCATTCTTTCCCGCTGTCAGCGCTTCGACCTCCGTCCGCTGCCGCCCGACGTCATCGCCCGCCACCTCCAGCACATCGCCCAACTCGAGGGAATCGACCTCGAAGAGGCCGCGGCGTGGAGCATCGCCAAGGGCGCCGACGGCGGCATGCGCGACGCCCAGTCGATGCTCGATCAACTCGTCGCCTTCTGCGGAGAAAAAATCATCGAACACAACGTGCAGGACGTCTTCGGATTCACTTCCACCGAAACCGTCGCGGCGCTCGCCGCAGCCGTCTTCGAACGCCAAACCGCAGAGGCCGTCGCACGCGTCCAATCCGAAGCAGACCGCGGAAAAGACCTCTCCCAACTGCTGTCCGAACTGACGGGTTTCCTGCGGGCCCTCCTCATCAAGGAGATCAGCCCCGAGGTCGCCGCCGCCGAAATCCCCTCCGGCTTCTGGGAGCAACTCCGCAACACCGGGCGCCCCGTCTCCCAGGACCAGCTCCTCGGCGTCCTCGACCGCCTCGCCGACGCCGAGACCCGCATGCGCCGCGCCACCAACAAACAGTTGCACTTCGAGATCGCCCTGATCCGGGCCGTCCAGTCGCTCGACGAGGTCCGCATCGACGACGTCATCAAGGCCCTCGACTCCGCCCCCCGCTCCCCCGCTCCGCCGGCCCCCGCCCCGAAAAAAAAACCTGACCCGAGGTAGGGTCCTCCAGCCTGAGAAGGACACGTCCCAAGGTTGATTTGCCACAGCCGCTCTCGCCAACCAGGCCAAAGACTTCGCCCGACAGGACTGTTAAAGACACATCCTCCACAGCCCGCACAATGCCTGATCGGTGAGAAAATCCGGCAGTTTTGAGAGAATAGTGCTTC
>CAYPUM010000396.1:0-4130 GCA_964413545.1 uncultured Roseibacillus sp.
ATCCGAAAGGGCGCGCATGAGCAGCCACAGCGAGCCGCCCTCCTTAGCCGCTGGTGATAGACTGCTGGCCACCGCTCCCACGACTCTGACGCAGTTTTCGCCGATGGGGATCAGTTCAAGGAGGACCGCGACCACGGGCTCTGCGGGCGGGAAGAACGCCAGTACGAAGGCCAATACCTTCATCCCGGTCAGCACGTTCTCCGCGGCGGGCGAGGCCGGTCCGGGGGGGTGAATAATATTGCCTTGCAGGCGGCCGAATGTTTATAAGGTTTCAACGATTGGGTCTTGCTGAATATTCGGAAACCGGATGTTTGGCTGCGAGAGCACCGAAAAACAGACGACGATGGCTACGGGAAGCGCCTTTGGCGGAGCGCTATGGAATTTGGTTCGCTTCGTGTTTCTCCTCCTGCTGGTGGTGTTGGTTTTGCTGTTCATTCTTGCGAAGGGGGGCGGGAATGGCGGCGAGGGCGACCCGCCTGCCGCCGAACCGGAGATCGTCTACAAAGTGATCGAGGGGGAATTGGGCAGTGGCTGGACCGACCTGAAGTATCGGCTGAAATACCGGTGGGAGGGTCGAACCTTGGACTACGAGCTGATGGTTCATCCCTACGACGATCGTCTTGAGAGGCTGCGGGGAGTCGGGCACGAGCTGATCCTGCTTTCCTTCGTCGACGAAGAGGGCCAACGGGTCGTGCCGGCCAGCGCGCCGGAGCGGATCGAATTCCGGCAGCTTGAGCCGGTCATGGCGGAAGCCGGTGAGAACGGCCCGCGCGCCATCGGTTGGTCCTGCCGTTCGAGGCTCAGCCGGGAAGCCGCGACGGGCGGCGCGATCTCCGATGCCGAGATGGGCTGGTTGTTTTCGGAAGAGATGCTCGGCATGCTGCGGAAGCTGCGCCGCGAACGGTTGCACCGGGAACAACCCCGGCAGTCGAGGGACGCCAGCACCGGGCCGCGGCCGCAGTCCGGGGGCCGGTCCACTTAGGCCCGGCGCATCAGGATCCGTGCCCCTCGGTCCGGCGGGCCTGATGGCGCGAGGGACCGGTCATCGCCAAGGCGACGCCAAGGCAGGCGGCGCCATCCACGAGGAGAGGGGCGGGGGGAGGGGAAAGACTGGTGGACGCCGGCCGGCAGGCCGGCTCGCTTTCAGGGTTCCTGCGGAATCGTGAAAAATGCACTGATTAAATTGCGGGCTGAATCGTCTTATTCGGTAGAAGGGAGATGGAAATGAAGCGCGAACGCATTCCATGGAGTTTCGGCCCCGTGCCGGCGTGGAGGTCGTTGGACCAGTTCGCGGTCTTGTGGGGGCTGAGCCGGTCCCGGGCGACGCTTGCGATTGAAGCGCTCGTGAGGGATGGCCGCATGGAGGTGCGGAAGATCGGTCCGGAGGCTGCGAACCGCACCGAGTATCGGATCACGGCGGAGTGAGCGAGGCTACGGTCCGCGCCGGTTGCGGCGGGCGGCGGCCCGGAGGCGGAGGGCATGGAGGGCGATGAAGCCGGAGGCGTCGTCCTGATTGTAGGCGGTCTCCGCCCCGCCTTCCATGGTGGCGACGTCCTCCTCGTAGAGCGAGCAGGGCGAACGCCGCCCGGCGAGGATAACATTGCCCTTGTAGAGTTTGAGGCGGACCTCGCCGGTGACCTGCCGCTGGGTCTCGGTGACGAGGGCCTGCAGGGCGAGGCGCTCGGGAGCGAACCAGAAGCCGTTGTAGACGAGCTGGGCGTATTGCGGGATGAGGCTGTCGCGGAGGTGCATCGCTTCGCGGTCCACGGTGAGGGCTTCGAGGTCGCGGTGGGCCGCCAGAACGATCGTGCCGCCGGGGGTCTCGTAGACGCCCCGGGACTTCATGCCGACGAAGCGGTTTTCGACGATGTCGATGCGTCCGATGCCGTGCCGGCCGCCGAGGGTGTTCAGGACGCGCATCATGCCGTAGGGGGAGAGGAGGAAGTATCCGTCGCGTTCGCCTCGGGGGGCGACGTCCGGCAGGGACTCGAGGACGGCGGGCACGCCCTCGCCCATGACGCCGACGGGGTCGCCGTGTTCGAAGAGGAGTTGCAGGTATTCGGGTTGGTCCGGGGCTTCCTCCGGGGAGACCGAGAGAACATACATGTCGCGGCCGGCCTCGGCGGAGGCGTCGTGCCATGGGTCTTCGAGCATCCCGGCCTCGAACGAGATGTGCAGGAGGTTGCGGTCCATCGAGTAGGGTTTCTTCATGGACGCCTTGACCGGGATGTCGTTCGCCTCGGCGTATGCGATCATCTCGGAACGGCCGGGGAACTGCTCGCGGAAGCGGGCCTGGCGCCATGGGGCGATGACCTTGATGCGGGGGGCGAGGCTGGCGGCGGAGAGTTCGAAGCGCACCTGGTCGTTGCCCTTGCCGGTGGCGCCGTGGGCGACGGCGTCGGCCTTCTCCCGTTCGGCCACCTCGATCATCCCCTTTGCGATGCATGGCCGCGCGATGGAGGTTCCGAGGAGGTAGCGTCCCTCGTAAAGGGCGTTGGACTGGAGCATCGGGAAGATGAAGTCCCGGGCGAACTCCTCGCGCAGGTCGCTGATGACGCATTTCGAGGCCCCGGTATTGAGGGCTTTCTCTTCGAGTCCGTCGAGTTCCTCGCCCTGGCCGACATCGGCGCAGAACGCGATGACCTCCGCGGCGCAGGTCTCCTGAAGCCACTTGAGAATGACGGAGGTGTCGAGTCCTCCGGAATAGGCGACGACTATCTTCATCGGTTCGGGATCGAGGTTGGTTGTTGGAGGAAGGGCCCGGCCCCGCAGGAGGCGCCGGAGCGAGCAGATACGGGAGGATGGCTGCAAGCTCAAGAGGGATTCACGCCCCGGGGACCATTCCCTCTTCCGGGTGAGTCCGTCGCGGTCCTTGTCAAGCGGGGCGATGTGTTGGAGAAAGCGTCCGGATGGATTTCCCGGAGCTGTCGGCGGCGGAGTGGATTCTTGCGGGGGTGGCGGCCCTGACGGTGGGGATCTCGAAGACGGGCTTCGGCGGGATCGGGTTGATCGCGGTCTTCCTCATGGCGGACCTGTTCGGGAAGCCCTCGGTGGGGATCCTCCTGCCGATGCTGGTTCTGGCGGATCTTTCGGTTTATCCGCTGTTTCGGCGGTATGCCTCGTGGAAGCCGGTGTGGCGGCTGATGCCCCCGATGATGGCGGGGCTGGCGATCGGGTTTTTTCTGCTGGACCGCATTCCGGCGGAGTGGGCGCGGCCGGTGATCGGGGGGATCATTCTGCTGATGGTCTTCCTGCAGCTCTTCCGGCGATTCGCCACGGAGTGGTTCGACCGGCTCGCGCACTCGCGAAGCTTCGGAGCGGGGGCCGGAGTGGCGGGCGGGGTGGCCACCATGATGGCGAACGCCGCCGGCCCGGTGGTCCAGCTCTTCCTGCTCTCGCGGCGTTTTGAGAAGATGGACCTTGTGGGGGTGGGAGCGCGCCTCTTTCTGCTGGTCAACATCCTGAAGCTGCCCTTCATGGGAGGATTGAGCTTCACGACTGCCGAGAGCCTCCTCTTCAATGCCAGGCTGGCTCCGCTCATCCTGCTGGGGGTGCTGATCGGCCGCCGCCTCGTGCAGGCCGTCTCGCAGCGTGTCTTCGAGTGGCTGGTGATCGTCTTCGCGATCGTGGCGGGAGGGCGGCTGGTGTTTTTTTGACGGGTGTCCCGCGAGGGTCTACGAAACGGCCCGGCTCATGTGCTGATAGTTCGTCCACGCAAAGAGGCCCATGAAGATGGCGAGAAACAGGAAGCTGTTCAGGATCGCGAAAAGGCCGAGGATCACAGCCGTCCCGAACCCGATCCCGAAGAGCAGCTTCTGACGCCGCGGGCCGAGAATCGATTCCAGCATGCGGCCCCCGTCGAGCGGGTAGATCGGAAAGCAGTTCAGGATCGCCCACGCGAAACTGACCCACATCAGGAAGTAAACGAACAACTGAATGTGGGTCGGAGGCAGCGAAACAAAGATCAGGACGAGCAACGCGGCCGCTCCAAGGACAACCTGAATCGCGGGACCGGCCGCCGTGACGAGGAACGACCTCGGCCGGTTGAGGACCCCCGCCGGGTAGGCCGCATACCCGCCAAAAGCCTGCAGAACGATTTCCGTCGGCAGGCGGAAATGGCGAATCGTCAG
>CAYPUM010000397.1:0-4100 GCA_964413545.1 uncultured Roseibacillus sp.
CATCGCGGTCCTTGAGCCGTTTGGCGGCCCCTCCCCAGCAGAACACTGCTACCAGCTTCCACCGGCCCTCTTCCTCATTGCGCAGGTAGGCCCCCTGCCAAAGAACATGGCCCGCAGGTCGCCCCGCTTTCAGGTAGTGCTCGGCATCCAGGACCGCCCGCAACTGACTGATTTCCAGTTCCTCGGTCGCGGAGCGGATGACCAGATCGCTCCCGGCTTCAACTAACGACGGACGAGATGTTACACAGACCATAACGCCCCTATCATCCCAAAATCACACCTCCTGTTTACCCAAAACCGCCTGGCCCCACTCACAAGCCGGGCGCCGGACTTCCAGCCAAGCGCCCTGGTCCCTCGCCCCGGAAAGCCGAATGCCCTTGACAAAATATTGTGTCACACCCCCCTGCTTCCGTCTCTGGCTCCGGCATGCCGGGATGTGAGAAGTTCTTCCGTGCCGCGAGAATGCGGGCGTTGGATTGGACTTTGGATTCCGCCTCGGGCGGTTAGTCTCGGCCCATGGCGGACGCGGCGCGGGTGCTGATCGACGGGCCGTCGGAACTCATCTTCGATTACGCCATTCCGGACGGGATGGCGGCGCGGGCGGGCTGCCGGGTGCGGGTTCCCCTGCAGCGGCGGGATGCCACCGGCACGGTGCTCTCGGTGGGGCCCGCCGCAGAGGGCGGCTTTCGATTGCGGCCCCTCGGGGCCCTCATCGACCCCGAACCGCTCATCACGCCAAACCTGATCCGGCTCGCGGAGTGGATGGCGGGCTACTACGGGACGCCGCTCGAGCAGATCATGCGCTCGCTCCTTCCGGGAGCGGTGCGGCAGGAGGCCCATGCGGCCAAGACGCGGCAGGTGGCGGCGCTGGTTCGAATGCCCGACGCCGGGGAAATGGCCCGGCTCGAGCGCCGCGCTCCGCGGCAGCATACGATCCTCCTCCTCCTGCAGGCGGCCGGCCCCCTGCCGCTGGCCGAACTCGGGGGGGGATCGGTGCGCCCGTCCGTCAAGGCGCTCGTCGATGCGGGACATCTCGAACTTCGCGCCGAGGAAGTCCGCCGCGACCCCGAGGCCGGCGAGGAATTCCTCGCAAGCCGGCCCCATCAGCTCAACGAGGACCAACAGAACGCCTGTGAACTGATCTGCAAGGCCATCGAAGCCTCCGCCTCGAATGCGGACGCCCCGGCCCCGAAGCCGATCCTCCTCCACGGGGTGACCGGCTCGGGCAAGACCGAGGTCTATCTCCAAGCCGCCCAGCACTGCCTCGACGCCGGAAAATCAGTGCTCGTCCTCGTCCCGGAGATCTCCCTCACTCCGCAGACCGTGCAGCACTTCAAGTCCCGCTTCGCGGCCGTGCAGGACGAAGTGGCGGTGCTCCACTCCCACCTCTCGCAAGGGGAGCGCTTCGACGAGTGGCACCGCATCCGCAAGGGCGCGGCCCGCGTCGTGATCGGCGCCCGCTCCGCAGTCTTCGCGCCCCTTCCGGCGCCGGGACTCCTCGTCGTCGATGAGGAACACGAAAACACCTACAAGCAGGAAAACCCGCCCAAATACCACGGGCGCGACCTCGCGGTGGTGCGGGCGCATTTCGAGCGCTGTCCGGTGGTCCTCGGCTCCGCGACACCCTCGCTGGAATCGTTCCACAATACCCGCTCCGGCAAATACGATCTGGTGCGGCTCACCGAGCGCGCCGACCGCCAGTCCCTGCCGCTGATCCGGATCGTTGACATGCGCCGCGAGTCGCGCAAGCACAAGGGCGGCCCGGCCATCCTCTCCGAACGGCTTCGAGCCGATATCGAAAAGAAGCTCGCCGACGGCCGCCAGGTGATCCTGTTCCTGAACCGCAGGGGGTTCGCGCGCTCCCTGCAGTGCCCGTCCTGCGGACATGTCTGCGAATGCCGGCACTGCGCCCTGCCGCTCACTTACCACCGCAGCGAGGAACGCCTCGTCTGCCACCTTTGCGGGTATCGCTCGATCGTCCCGCGCCGTTGTCCGCAGTGCTCCGACCCCTCGATCCTCCTCCAAGGCTATGGCACCGAAAAGGTGGAGGAAGTCCTCCGCAAGGTCTTCCGCGGCGCCAGAGTGGCCCGGCTCGACGCCGACACCGCCCGCCGCAAGAACGCCCTGCGCGACACCCTCGCCGCCTTCCGCGCCTGCAAGATCGATATCCTCCTCGGCACCCAGATGATCGCCAAAGGGCTCGACTTCCCCAACGTCACGCTGGCCGGAATCCTGAACGCCGACCTCTCCCTGCACGCGCCCGACTTCCGGGCCGGGGAACGCACCTTCCAGCTCCTCACCCAGGTCGCAGGCCGCTCGGGACGCGGCGAAATGGAGGGAGAGGTCGTCATCCAGACCTTCACCCCGCACTCCCCGTCCATCCAGTTCGCCCGCCATCACGACTACGACGGGTTCGCCGACCAGGAATTCGCGTTCCGGCGGGAGTTCGGATACCCTCCCTTCACTCACGCCGCCCTCCTGACGTCGCGCTCAAGTCACCAGCGGCTCGCCGAATTCACCCTGCAAAACCTTCATCAACGCCTCGAACGCCGCCTCCCGCCCGGCATCCAGCTCGGGGTGCCGGTCCCCGCCCCCACCCCCCGCGTCCAAAGCCAGTTCCGCTTCCAGCTCCTCCTGCGCGCCGGCCATCCCCGCGCCCTGACCCGCCACGTCCAGGACGTCCTCCGTCAAACCACCTTTCCCGAACACGTCAGCGTCGTCTTCGACATGGACGCCTACGACTTCGGCTGAAACCGCCCTCCATCCCCCCCGCCCTCCCGTTCCAGTGAATTCCGGCCGGAAACCCCTGCATTTGTCATTGCCGCGGCGCAAAAAAACAGGCAAGCTCCCCAACAACCCAAATGTCGCGGCGGGCGGCATGCCCGCCCGCCTCCCGGGAATCCGAATGGTCACAAAGTGGCGGAACCAAACATGACTTTCCCCTCGCGGCGCCGCAAACGCCTCATCGCGCTCCTCGCAGCGTCGGCCTGCGTCGTGATGCCGTTCGCCCGCGCCGGTTGGGAAACGATCCGCATCGATGGCGACGACTACGTCACGGTGCGGAGCATCAAGGCCTTTTACGGCTTCCAGTCCATGACCCGCCAGGGCGGATCCATCGTCCTTGAAAACGATGCCGTGAAGATCCAGTTCACCAAGGGCGGTCAGGAGGTCTTCATGAACAACGTGAAGTTCATCTTCAGCTATCCCGTTCGCGCCCACCTCAACCGCTACCTCGTCTCACGAATCGACCTCGCGAAACTCATCGACCCGGTGCTCCGTCCGCAATACATCCCGACCGCCGCCCCCTTCAACACCGTCATCATCGATCCCGGCCACGGCGGGAAAGACTCCGGCGCCACCAACCGATACAACAAGGAGAAAAACTACTCCCTCACGCTGGCCCGCATGCTCAAACGCGAACTCACCGCCCGGCAGTTCCGCGTCATCATGACCCGCGACTCGGACCGATACCTCACCCTCGAAGAACGCGTCAATTTCGCCAACCGCTTCTCGAACGCCATCTTCATCAGCCTGCACTTCAACTCCGGCGGCCGGGGACGGGCCTCCGGCATCGAGACCTTCACCCTCTCCCCGGTCGGCGTCGCCCACTACGGCCGCGGCCTCAAGGACAGCGATTTCCGATCCCGCACCGGCAATTCCCAGGACTCCGCCAATATCGCCCTCGCCACCGCCGTCCACAGCACCTGCCTCCTCGCCACCGGCCGCCCCGACCGCGGCATCCGTCGCGCCCGCTGGAGCGTCCTCACCGGCGTCAAACACCCCGCCATCCTCCTCGAAGGCGGCTTCATGAACCACTCCTACGAAGCACGCCTCATCCACAACCCCTCCTACCAGAAAACCCTCTCCAAGGCCATCGCCAGCGCCGTCGTCAAATTCAAGCTCGCCACCACCAGACGACTGAATACCTCCCGCTGACCCCCCGGAAATGACTGCCGCGAGAAGCCCAATTCGGGCTTGACCAATCGTTATCCGCTCTTTATTATTCACTCAGCGTAAGGTCATTGAGTTCGCCGGATCATCACAGTCCCGAGTCCTTCTCGCCTGGGGGGGTCCGGCAGGAACTTGAGCCTTGCGAAGCA
>CAYPUM010000398.1:0-4085 GCA_964413545.1 uncultured Roseibacillus sp.
CTGACGGTCTCCTATGGGAAGCTGGTCATGGACAACGAGATCCTCGGCATGTGCCAACGGGTTCTGCGGGGCATCGAAGTGAACGACGAAACCCTCGCCACCGAACTGCTGATCGAGAAGGGGCCCGGGGAGGATTTCCTCACCGAGGAACATACCCTGCGCTTCATGCGGAGCGAGTTCTTCACTCCGCGCTTGGCCAACCGCGAGAAGCGGGAGATCTACGCCCCCGAACAGACGGCGCAGGCCCGGGCCCGCGCGTTCGTGCAGGGAATCCGGCAGGAACCGGCCGAGGAGCTGCTCGAGCCCGGGATGCGGGAGGAAATTCGACGCAACACCCCCGAAATCCGGAACGCCGTCAGCGCCTGAACAATCGTTCGCCGGCGCGTCGGGCAAGAAATACGACAAACAAGGAAACAATCGTGGCTTCTGAACAACAACCGGCACGCGGGACCGTGGTGCATCCCGAAGAACGCTTGTCGCAAGGACAAGTCGAACTGATCGATGAGGTCTCGCGCGAGATCCTCGCCGATCCCGGGCTCTACTGCTACAACCATCAGGCCGCCGGGATCTTCGAACAGGCCGGCATCCCGTTGGAGCCCGGGGAGGATTCCGTTCGGGTCCGCATTCCCTCCGGGATGATCGACCGCGCCCTCGAGTCGGCGCCCTCGAAGATCGTGCTGGGCGCTCGCGATCCCGCCAACCGGTTGGTGCTGGACGCCCATGAGCCAAGGGTGTGTTTCGGCAGCGGGTCGGAAACCAATTTCTGGCTGCAGGTCGACTTCGACGGCGACCGTCCGAGCTTTCAGCGCCTGCCCGGATCGATTGAGAAGCTGACCGCCTCGGCCCACTTGTGCGACAACCTCGACAACCTCGACTTCTTCATCCGGAACGTGAACATCCAGGATCCGGAGGTGACCGACGCCAACAAGGACGTCAACATGTTCCTTGCGAGCCTGAACAACATCACGAAGCACGTGCAGGCCGGCCTGACCTCGCTGGATGCCCTTGACGACGTGATCAGGCTCGGCCAGTTGGTGGCGGGGGGCGAGAAGGCGTTTGAGGAGGCTCCGGTGCTCTCGTTCATCACCTGTGCGGTCAAGAGCCCGCTGCAGTTGGTGGACGACACCACCGACAAGCTCATCGAGATCTCTCGCCGCCGGGTGCCGGTGGTTATCTCGAGCTGCCCGATGGCGGGCGCCACCGGGCCGTTCGACGAATTCGGCATGGTGGCCCAGATCAACGCCGAGTTGCTGGCCGGCATCGTGCTGAACCAGCTGGCCTCCCCCGGCGCCCCCATTCTTTACGGGGCGGTGCCGGTGCGGACCCGGCTGGACAATCTGAACGACATGTACGGGGCGCCGGAATTCAACCACTACAACATGGACTGCGCCCAGATGGCGCGCTACTACGGCATCCCCTGTTACTCGACCGCGGGGGTCGGCGACACCTCGTTGCCGGGCATCCAGGCCACCGCCGAGAAGCTGCTGACGCTGCTGTCGGTTCCGCGGGCGGGCGCGCAGTACATCCACTATGCGTTCGGGTTGCTCGAGCGGACCAACGTCTTCTGCCCCGAGCAGGCCGTCATGGACGACGCCCACATCGGGGTGGTCCGCCACAACCTGCGCGAATCGGGGGTGTCCCGCGAAAAGCGGGACGAGGTGGTGGGCCTGATCCGGGAGGTGATGGGCACCAGCCACCGGTCGTATGTTTACCACCTGCCACTGCCGAGCCGGGAGGAGGTCTATGTGCGCTACCCCCTTGAGCACGACGAGGGCGGCGCCTTGCGGGCGGCCCACGAACAATACCTGGAAATCATGAAACGCCCGCACCGGCACCTGCCGGCCGAAACCCGGGAGGC
Organism: uncultured Roseibacillus sp.; assembly: GCA_964413545.1. GTDB lineage: Bacteria > Verrucomicrobiota > Verrucomicrobiia > Verrucomicrobiales > Akkermansiaceae > Roseibacillus_B. The sequence goes on from CAYPUM010000398.1 coordinate 1,859, forward strand.
CGTCCGCAGGCACGTGCCCAACGTGCTGCCGGCCAGCATGGCCTGACAGAGCAACGAGGAAGATCTCTCATGAAGACCAAGAATGCCAACCAACAGATGGGGGTCTACACCGAGGCGGTGAAGAGCGGGCTCTATGCCAAGCGCTCGGGCTTGGTGGGCAAGTACGACAACGTCCGCCGTTACTGGGAAGACGAGATCACCCGCCTGTTCCTGCGCCCCCACCTGCAGCGTCTGATCGAGCAGACCGAGGCCCGGATGCGGCGGCTGCGCATCATGGACCTTGGCTGCGGCAGCGCCGACGGCTACGAGTTGCTGACCGGCGTGCGCCACCGTGATGCCGACCTTCAGGAGGTCGAGGTCAACCTCCTGCCGCCCGACAAGGTGGGTCTGTATGAGGGAGTCGAACTCAACGCCGACCTTGCGAGGCAGGCCCGGGAATTGTACGGCGACAATCCCAAGATGCAGTTCCGGCAGGCCGACTTCACTCAGGGGCTCCCCCTCGGGGAAGAGGAGACGCCGTTCGACCTGTATTTTTCCTCCTACGGCACCTTCTCGCACCACAACGAGGACGAGACGGTGATTCGTCTTCTGGTGGACATCGCGAAACGGACCGAGAAGTACTCCGTGGTGGTGTGCGACTGGCTGGGGCGCTACTCCTACGAGTGGCAGACCCTGTGGACCAACGACCTTTCCGAAAACCGGAACATGGACTACGTGGTCAACTACATCTACGAGAAGGAGGAACGCGAAGCGCGCTCCGACGAGTTGGACCACTTGACCCTTCGGCTGATGACCCGGCAGGAAGCGGAACACATCATCGAGGAGGCGTCGAGGCAGGCCGGGGTGGAGATCAAGCCGCTGTGCTTCTTCGAGCGCTCCGTCTTTACCGGCCGGCACATGGACACGGCGACCTACAACCCGCACGCCCAGCCGATGCGCAGCGTGGTGAACGCGCTGCACGAGACCAACCAGCGCACGAACTTCAACGAACTGCTCATCAACTACGTTCCCAAGCCGGGCTTCGACTTCCTGAACGAGCACTACGAGTACCTGCAGATGTGCTGGAACACGTTGGTCCAGTATGTCTCGAATCTGCTCGTGAGCTACGACGGCGGCAGGCGCGTTTTCGATCCGGAGCCGCCGGCCATCCCCTCGTCCTATCCCTCCGCCCTGCAGGAAGTCATGGGGCGGATGCGGCAGATCGTGGAGGGGGTGGGGTGGCTCTCAATGCTCGGTCTCGGCTTGCCCCGGGAGAACATCATCGAACCCCAGCTCGGCTACGCCCTGCGGGGTCTCGTGATGAGCCTCCAGCGGGGCCAGGGCTGCGGTCACGGTCTGGTGAGCGTCCTCGAGATCAACAAGCCCTGACGGGGCGCCATTCGAGTATCCCCCATGATGAATGAATGGAGGGAAGCCTCTCCAATCCCGGCGACACCGAAAAGCAGGTCGACGTAACACGGAAGCTCCGGCAGCGACTGGCCGCGGGCCAGACAGTCGTGGAGGCAAGCAACCGGATGGCCGGGGAGCAATTATCACGGCGAGGTCCATGATGCCAACCTTGAGATGCCGGGCTGGAACACCGCCGGCGTTGATGACTCGATCAACCTTGGGGTCGATTTGCCGCGGTTACCGCACCACATGCGAGGGAAGCGGGAGATAGTCGCTTTCGCGCACCATCCACTTCTCCAGTTCGGTGCGAAGCTGTCGTTCGACATCCTTGTGATCCTTGTCGCTGGCGAGATTGCGAAGCTGCCATGGATCGTTCTGCAAGTCGTAGAGTTCGAGCAGCGGACGGGGATTTCGGAAGTAGAGCCGTTCGTGCAGGGGGGAGAGCCGGCCGGCCTTGTGCGCGGCCTGGATCGCGGTCCACGCCGGATGGCCCGGCATGTCCACCGGCATGTAGGGGTGATTCGGCAGGGCGTTGTAGATGTAGTGATAGCGCCGTGTCGTGACGGACCGGGAGAGGTCGAAGCCATCGCTGCGCGTGATCGGGCCCCAGTGCCATGCGCGTTCGGCGAAGACGTGCGTGCGGCCCATGGATGGCTCGCCGAGCAGCGCCGGCAGGAAGCTCAGGCCGGTCATGCCTTCGGGTTTCTCGAGCCCGGCGGCGGCGAGAAAAGTGGGAGCGAGATCGACGCCGCTGATCAACATGTCACTGCTGGTCCCCGCCCGGACCTTCCCCGGCCATCGCACCAGCAAGGGGACGTGGATGCCGCGGGTGAACAGG
>CAYPUM010000399.1:0-4084 GCA_964413545.1 uncultured Roseibacillus sp.
AGAACCTCAAAATCAATCAGGTCCTCAAGGCGCCATCTCGTCTCCCGGCCCGCCATCGCCTCGCCAGTGTGCCCCCCGCAACGCCCCTTTCCAAGCGCCAAGCCGAATCATGCCTTCCCGCCCGCCGCCGATACTCCCTCCACCCCTCCTCGTCACCACGCTGCCCCCTCGAATCGAGAGGATACGTATCCAGGCTATTCTGACGCGCGTCAGAAGCCGTGAAAACAAGCCAGCCTCTCATGGTGGAAGGCGCGGTCCCTCGCGCCATCAGGCCGCCGCCACGCCCTCCGGTCAATTCCCAAGCCGCAGGTCACGCATCCTGATCCGCCGGAGTGTTGACCGTCCGGACGAAAGTCGCCACATCCGTGCATCAACATATCGAGATTTGTTGATGCGTTTTGCTTGCGTGGGTTTGGGGTGCATGGTAATCTCTGATCAATGCGCCCTGACAAAACCAGTGCCCTCCGGCAACTCGTGTCCTCGCGGATCGCCATTCTCGACGGGGCGATGGGGACGAGCATCCAAGCCTTCAACCCGGCCGAAGCGGACTTCCGCGGCGAGCGTTTTGCGGATCGGACCCGGTTTCCGCAGGATCTGAAGAACAACAACGATGTTCTGTCGCTGACCCGGCCGGAACTGATCCGGGGCATCCACGAACGATTCCTGACGGAAGGCGGATCCGACATCATCGAAACGAACACCTTCTCGGCCACCACCATCGGCCAGAACGACTTCTTCATGCCGGAGCCCGACGGACGCAAGGACGAGGACTACTTCCAGCGCACCGTCGAAAACGAGGACCTCCGCAGCATGGTCCGCGAATTGAACCTCGCCGCGGCGGCATCGGCTCGGGAGGCGGCGGATGCCGTGACGGCCGCAAGCGGCGACTCCCGCTACGTGGCGGGCGCGATCGGACCCATGCCGGTGACCGCCACCCTGTCGCCGGACGTCAACGACCCGGCATTCCGGCAGGTCAACTTCAAGCAGTTGAAGACATCCTACCGGGACCAGGTGGAAGCCTTGATCGACGGGGGAGTCGACATTCTGCTGGTCGAGACCGTCTTCGACACGCTCAACGCCAAGGCCGCCCTTTTCGCGATCGAGGACGCTTTCGAGGACCGCGGAGCCCGTCTTCCGGTGATGATCTCGTTCACCATCACGGACAAGGCGGGGCGGACCCTCTCCGGACAGACGGTCGAAGCGTTCTGGAACTCGGTCCGGCACTTCCAGCCGTTCTCGGTGGGGATCAACTGCGCCCTCGGCGCCGACGAGATGCGTCCGTTCGCCGAGGAACTCTCGCGCCTCGCGGACTGTTTCGTTTCGATCTACTCGAATGCGGGCCTGCCCAATCCCCTCTCCGAGACCGGCTTCGACCACACCCCGGAGATCATGAGGGACTTCATGAGGGACTACGCCGAAGCCGGATTCCTGAACATCGTCGGCGGATGTTGCGGGACCACTCCAGAGCATATCAAGGCGATTCGGGAAGCGGTCGACGGAGTGGCGCCCCGCGTTCCGCCCGTTCCGGAGCGCGTTCTCCGGCTCTCCGGACAGGAAGCCTGCAACTACACCGCCGAGAAGAACTTCCTCATGGTCGGCGAGCGCACCAACGTGGCCGGCTCCCCCCGTTTCCGCAAGCTCGTCAAGGAGGGCCAACTGGACGCCGCGGTCGCGGTGGCCCGCCAGCAGGTCGAAAACGGCGCCAACCTCATCGACATCTGCTTCGACGAAGGACTCATCGACGGCGTCGCGATGATGACCCGCTTCCTGCACCTCCTCGCCGCCGAACCCGACATCGCCCGCGTCCCCTTCATGATCGACTCCTCGAAATGGGAGATCCTGGAAGCCGGACTGCAATGCCTGCAAGGCAAGGGCGTCGTCAACTCGATCTCGCTCAAGGAGGGCGAGGACGCCTTCCGAACCCGGGCCCGCGCCCTGCGCCGTTACGGCGCCGCCGCGGTGGTGATGGCCTTCGATGAAAACGGGCAGGCCGCCACCTGCGAAGACAGGATCCGCATCTGCGGGCGAGCTTACCGCATCCTCGTCGACGAATGCGGCTTCCCCCCGGAAGACATCATCTTCGATCCCAACGTCCTGACGGTCGCCACCGGCATCGAGGAACACGAGAACTACGCCGTGGACTTCATCCGCGCCACGCGGTGGATCAGGGAGAACCTCCCCGGAGCCCACGTCTCGGGCGGCGTTTCCAACATCTCCTTCTCGTTCCGCGGCAACAACGTGGTGCGGGAGGCGATGCACTCCGCCTTCCTCTACCATGCCACCCGCGCCGGCATGGACATGGGCATCGTCAACGCCGGCATGCTCGAAGTCTATGACGAGATCCCCGGGGACCTTCTCGCACATATCGAGGATGTCGTCCTGAACCGCCGCCGCGACGCCACCGAGCGGCTCCTCGAATTCGCCGAACAGTTCAAGGGACAAGGCGGCAAGACCCTCGAAGCCGACCTCTCGTGGCGCGAGAACGACGTCGACCGGCGCCTCGAACACGCGTTGGTGAAGGGCATCACCGACTACATCGACGAGGACACCGAGGAAGCCCGCAGGAAATACGGACGGCCCCTCGACGTCATCGAGGGCCCCCTCATGGCCGGAATGTCGATCGTCGGCGACCTCTTCGGCGCCGGCAAGATGTTCCTGCCGCAGGTCGTCAAGTCCGCCCGCGTCATGAAAAAAGCGGTCGCCTGCCTCACCCCCTTCATGGAGGAAGAAAAGGCCCGCGACCCGCAGCACCAGTCCGCCGGCCGCATCGTGCTCGCCACCGTCAAGGGCGACGTGCACGACATCGGAAAAAACATCGTGGGAGTCGTCCTCTCATGCAACGGCTTCGAGGTCACCGACCTCGGCGTGATGGTCCCCTGCGAACGCATCCTCGAAGCAGCCCGGGAACGCCGCGCGCACCTCATCGGACTCTCCGGCCTCATCACCCCTTCCCTCGACGAGATGATGCACGTGGCCGCCGAGATGAAGCGGGAAAACTTCGAGCTTCCGCTCCTCATCGGGGGGGCCACCACCTCCGCCGCCCACACCGCCATCAAGATCGCCCCGCAGTATTCCGGCCCGGTGGTCCATGTCCTCGACGCCTCCCGCTCGGTCCCCGTCACCACCTCCCTCCTCAGCAAGGAGCAACGGGATGCCTTCATCGCCGAAAACGAAGACCGCCACCGGAAGCATCGCGAAAAATTCGAGGGAGGCGAGCGCAGGGCCGCCGTCCCCCTCAGCGAGGCCCGCGCCAACCGCTTCACCACCGACTGGGACCGCTACACCCCGCCCCGCCCCGCCTTCCTCGGCGTCCGCCGCTTCACCAGCAAGCCGGACGCCCCGGCCGCTCTCTCGGACGCCCCCCGCGACTTCGAGGCCAACCACCCCCCCGGCCGGCCCATCCCGATCGCCCTGCGCGAACTCGCGGAGTTCATCGACTGGTCGCCGTTCTTCCACGCATGGGAACTGCGCGGAGTCTGGGACGCCGCCAGCGAATCCCTCAAGACGCGCGACCCCGAAGCCGCCGCACAAGCCGCCCAGCTCTACCGGGAAGCCCGCGAACTGCTCGATGAGATCATCGCCAACGACCGCCTCGCCGCCACCGGCGTCCTCGGGTTCTTCCCGGCCGGCGCCGACCACGACGACCTCGTCATCTGGTCCGGCCCGCAAGCCGCCACCGAACGCGCCCGCCTCCACACCCTCCGCCAGCAACTCGACAAGAACAGCGGCAAACCCCACTACGCCCTCGCCGATTTCGTGCGTCCATGCACGACCCGTGACACCGATGAACACCACCACCGGGACGGTCGTGCCACGTTTGACGCCGCCGCCCCGGCGGACTTCCTCGGCGCCTTCGTGGTCGGCATCCACGGCGCCGACGAATGGGCCCGCCGCCTCGAACACGAGGAACACGACCCTTACCGCGCCATTCTCGTGAAAGCCCTCGCAGACCGCCTCGCGGAGGCCCTTGCCGAACTGCTCCACTACCGGGCCCGGGTGGCGTGGGGCATCGAACATCCCCGCCAGTTCACCCACGAGGAGCTGATCCGCGAAAAATACCAGGGAATCCGCCCCGCCCCCGGTT
>CAYPUM010000400.1:0-4030 GCA_964413545.1 uncultured Roseibacillus sp.
CCGGCAGCAAGGTTGCCCTGCCTGATGCAGGGTGCAAGATTCAGGATGCAGCCCCCGTGTTCCCTGCATCCTGCATCCTGCATCTTGAATCCTGCATCATGCTCCGAGGCTTGCCTCGCTAGAACGAAATCTCTCCTCCGACCCAGAAGGCGCGGGGCCGGTTCCGGCGTTCGTAGAGCCGTCCGAACTGCGTGAACTCCTCCGGAGTGGCGACCAGGTTCTGCACCCCGAAACTCAGTTCGAAGTCCAGCGTGTCCATGTCGAAGACCTTCCGGAGGATGAAGTCGAGGGAATGGGTTTCAGCGCGCGTGACGTCCGAGCCGGTCGGCGAGGTGCGCAGGATGGAGGCGTATTCCCCGGTGTAATTGTAGACAAGGGTGGCGGTCAGGTCCCAGTCCTCGTTGGCGTATCCAAGGGTGAGGTTCATGAGGGTGCTCGGCTGGAACTGGAAGTTGGCCCCTTCGACCGCCCCGAGGTTGGCTTCCAGCAGGTAGTCGAGGCTGGCATCGATCACCGTCACGTTGCCGGAAGCGAAAAACGGGCCCATGCCCGTGAGCGAGCCTTCGAATTCCGCGCCCGTGATGATCCCCTCGAGACCGTTGCGGTAAGTGATGAGGGTGTCCCCGGAACTCTGGACGAACACCGTGATGATGGGGTCCTCGATGTCCTTGTTGAACACGCTGGTCCTCAGGAGGACGTTTTCGTTCGGACGATAGGTCAGCGAGAGGTCCGTGTTGGTCAGGGCGGAGTTGTCGAGCCGCGGGAAGCCGGTGGGAAAGGCGCCCGTTACCGGGTCGAAAGTGCGCAGTTGCGCGAACTCGTTGAAGGTCGGCCGCGCCACCGTTTGCGACCATGCCGCAAGGACCTCGACCTTGCCGTCAAAGAACGTCCCCCCGAGCGACACCGACGGGAGGAAGTCTTCACTCGAGCGGGGCGGCGGGTTCAGGGTGGCGCGGTCGAGCGGGTCGTTGACGCCATCGTTGGGATTCACGCCGCTGAACGGCGCGGGCCGGGCGGTGGTGACGGCGAACTCCTTCTCGTATCGCATCCCGGCTTCGAGAAAGAAGGGATCCCAGAACCACCGCCCTCCGAGATAGGCCGCTTCCAACTCCAGCGAGCTGTCGCCCTCCGGAATGAGGCGGTCCTCAGTCACGCCGTTGAGAACGGTGGGAAGCCGGCCGGTCCGGGACAGCTCGTTGATGATCGCGTCGGGGTTGGCGGCGAGGAATTCACCCAGCGCGGTGCCGCTTCCCTGGCCGCTTCCCTGGCTCGGCACTTCGTTCGGGTTGTCGCGCTGCTGGACGCCCGGAAGGAAGCCGAGACCGGTGTCGGTGATGATGATTTCGGCGATCGCGGCCCGCACCTCACGCTTCCGGGTGTAGTGGGAGGCCCCTCCCTTCAGGTAGAAACTGCGCTCGCTGTCCCGGTCGCCGAAGAGGGGAAACTGCAGATCAAAGGCGCTCTCCGTGGATTCCTCTTTGATCGAGGAGGTCTCGAGCCGCGCCCGCAGCGGGGATTGCTGGATACTGCTCGAATATCCGAAGAACTCGGTGGTCGAAACGGCCGTCTTCCCCGCGTTGTATCCGGAAGGCAAAACGCCGCCGGGAGCAAGGATCGGCAGGCTGACGTTCTCCTCGCGGCCCCGCACGAACGCCTCGCCGAAATCCCTCGCAAGGAGCGGCCGGACGTCATACCAGGTGGTGGTATCCGGGTCGAGCCCGTAGATCTGGGCCGCCAGCGGGGTGAGGGTGTTGTCAAGGTCCTCGATGGCCTGCGCCTCGCGGACCTTCAGTTCCGGCGACCCGAAGTCGAGGGAGCTGCGGCCGAAGAAGCTCGACCGGGGGCGGCTTTCTTCCGAGGTCGAGCGCGTGAGCCGCCAGTCGATCTCGACGCCGGCCCCCTCGATGAGATGTTCGCCCCGCAGTTGCGCGATGTCATACTCCCGCTCGACGGTCTCGAAGGCGTCGAACTCGCCGTAAAGGATGGCGGAGTATCCCCGCCCGGTGGGATCGAGGCCATATTCGGGCAGATAAGGTTTCCCTTGCGAGTTGAAGGCGAGGTCGCCGTAGCTCGTGTTGGCGGTTCCGCCGCCGAGGTTGCCCTGCCGGCGTCCGAAGGTGGCGGAGTCTTCGGTGATGTCGGTCTTGAAGTAGGTTCCGACGATCTTGTGATTGTCCCCCATTTCGAGGGCCACGGACCCGTAGGCCGACCATTCCACCTGCTGCCCGAAGTCCTCCTGGTCCCAGGTCCGCCCGCCGTCGACCTGCCGGAACTTCGGCGACTGGTTGTAGGACTCGCCCGAGCCCTGCCGGCCGGCGAAAATGAACCCCACCCGCGTGTCGCCGGTCAGCTCGACAAGCCGGCTCACGGTGGCCTTGAACGAGAGGCCATCCACCACTTCGTCCCGCCGCGGCAGGAACGACTGCCCGCCGATCAGGCCCGTCCACCGCGCCACCGCGTCCGGAAAGTCGCTGTCCACGAACCTCAACTCGCCCGACCCCGCCAACTCGTCGAAGAGCTGGCCGTAAACCGAGGTGTCATCCGCACCGAAGAACCCGAGGCTCCGGTTCGGATGCGCAAAGGTGACCCGCGGGTCGTCGGGAACCTTCGTATACTTCGCGCCGAGCTCCGTCAGGGGGTCGGCGGTATAACGCCGGCCGATGATGTCGATCGTCCCCCCGCCGAACTCCAGCGGCAGGTCGGGGGCGTAGGTCTTGTAGATCGCCAGCTCCTCGACCGCCGAGGTCGGAAAAAGGTCGAGCTGAATCGTCTTCTTGGTCGGGTCGGCGGTGGCGATCTGCGCCCCGTTGAAGAGCGTGGCGACATACCGGTCGGCCAACCCGCGCACCACCGCAAACTTGCCCCCCACCACGTTGGCGCCCGCGATTTTGCCGACCGCGGCGCCCACGTCCCCGACCCCGGTCTGCTCGAACCCTTCCCGGCCGATGCCGCTGGCGATCTTCTCGGACTTCTCCTCGCCGAAGGTGAGCTTCATCATGGGCTCTTCGACGTATTCCTCGACCACGTTGAAGTCCTCCTGAAGGTATTCATCCTCCGCCACCTCGATCTGCCGCTCCTCGAGCCCCTCTTCCATCGCGACCGGTGTGCCGGCCTCCTCGATGACGACCTCGACGTCCTTGCGCTTGTATCCCCGCTTCGCGAAAGTCACCACGTGCCGGCCCAGCGGAAGGCCGCTGAACCGGAACGTCCCAGCCGCCATGGTGGGAATGCGCTGCTGCAAGGCCGGAATCGCGACGATGACCCGCTCCATCGGCTCGCCGCGTCGTTCGTCATAGACCACTCCCTCGATCACGCCCGGGCCGAGCCCGGCTTCCACCGCAGCGGCGCCTTCTTCCGGCGCCTCCTCCCCGCCGGGTTCCTCCGCGGCTCCCGGATCGGCGGGTTCCGCACCATCCTCCGGCGGGAATGCTCCCGGCTCGTCCGCCCCCGGTTCCATCGGTTCGATGTCCGGCGCGCCGGGCGGCGGCGGCGGTTCGTCGCCCGGGCCTTCCGGATCCTCCGGGTCTTCCATCTCTTCCCCCGGCTCGTCATCCGCCACCGGGGTCAGAAGGCTGAGGACCTCGGCGGCGGCGTCGTCGTCCGGCTTGTTTTCGCCCGGACCGGGAAGCAACCCGTTCCCGGCGGCCGGTGCCGGCCCCGTTTCCTCCGCCTCCGGCAGAGCCGCCGGCTCCTCCCCCGCCGCGCACACCACCCCCCCGGCCGCGGCAACAAGACCGGCCGTCAGAAGCAAAAGAAAACGCCACATCCGCAATCGTCGGGGCATCTGCAGGGGGGGAGCAGGCCGAAGCAAAACAGGAGGCCGTCAACAAACAAGCGTCCCCCCAAGACGCGGTGTTACGTTTTCGTCACTTCGCCGCCCGCTCTCGTGCCCAGAAACACGTCCGGCAAGGCAGGCCTCGCACCGGTTGACCATTGCGGCGACGACTGCGGGGGACGATTGGGAGGCCTACTCGAAGGGATGCCAGCCATTAGCCGGTGGTCAACATCCCGAAGGGATGCCAGCCATTAG
>CAYPUM010000401.1:0-4020 GCA_964413545.1 uncultured Roseibacillus sp.
GCCCATGGTCAGTCAGCTACAGCGCCCCTCCCAAAAAGCCCCCCACGACCTTGTCCCGCCAGAGCGAACGATTGGCCGCCTGCGCGAGACCGCCACCCGCACAAGGCCCCCGGCGGGCTTGCCCCGCCGGAGCGAACGATTGGGCCGCTACGCGAAACCGCCACCGGATTCAGCCCGTGGGAGGCGCGAATGCTCCGCTCACGGGCCATGCTAACCCCATTCCTTCAAATCCAGAAGTCGTCACAAACAAGTCAAGATCTGCAATCCGCTGTTGACAACAAAAGATGATCGTGCATTACTCTTGCATGCTTACTTCCAAGGTGACAAAACGCGGTCAAACAACAATACCAAGGCAGGTGCGTGACGCCTTGCACATCGAGGCCGGACAGAGCCTGATATACGAGATTCGTCGGGACGCGATCATGCTGCGGGCCCACCCCGGCGCGCTGGCGTCGTTTGCAGCGCTCGGTGGCAGAGGCCGGGTCGGCTCGGCGGACTTCGTTCAGGCACGCAAAGAGGCGCGTGAAGCGTGGACCGGGCACGCGGCAGGGGAAGGACTCGATCCATGAAAACCTGCCTGCTCGACACCAACCTGCTGGTCCGCTTCATCACCGGTGAACCGGCGGACATGGCGAAGCGTGCGCGGGCCCTGATCGAGAAAAACGAATCCGGCGCGCTTGCCCTCCGCATCGTGCCCATGGTGGTGGCGGAAACCGTCTTCGTGCTGACCGGAAAAATCTACGGCTTCGACCGCCGGGAGGTCGCCAGCGCCCTCATCCAGTTCCTTGAATCCCCGTCGATCGAGGTCGAGAAGCGCGAGGCCCTCATCGCGGCCCTCGGACTCTTCCGTGACCACCCGCTCGATTTCGTCGATGCCTGCCTCGCCGCCCAAGCCCGGCTCTCCGGCGACGGTCTTGCCAGCTTCGACGCCGATTTCGCGAAGATCCCCGGCCTCGATCTGGCCGCGCTGTGATCACGCCCCAAGTGGAAGGCCCGCGCGTTGGCAGGCGGGTGAGCCATGCCCATCCCGCTCGATGAGAACCCCGACCCGCGGCTTCGCCGGCACCTGTTGGGGCCGCCGGCGCCACCTTCCACTCCCCGCCTCACCATAAAGGTCACGCTGAAAACACGGAACGTCACGGCGCTTTGCTTGACCGCCACGAACCCGCGTGATCGAATGGCAGCGCACAGCCGTGCCGTGCGCCCCGGTGGCGCCGCGGGCCGGCAAGGCGGCCATGCCCCGCTCCATAACAACTGGGGGGCCGCAACAACACCCGCTCGGGCAGCAAGTCGAACCGCGACAACACGCCTGCCGCAGCAAGCACAACGCCCATGAAACACTCACCCCCTTCCATCCCGGGCCGCTTGCATGGCGAGGGAGATCATCATCAGGGGCCGGGTGGGCAGGAGCGACTTCAAGAAGGGGCCGATCGAGGAGTGATGGTGAGGCCGCCGGGGCTGAGAACGCGCTTCATCCCGCAGTTGATCACTGATCGCAGGAGAATTCGAAATGAAACATGCATTGCCGTGAGATCGTAACATCCGTCGCGGCGGCGGGCTTCCCGGCTCGCCTTCTTGCACCCGGCCAACCCGGCCCGCGGACGATGGCGGACGAGCCGGACCCCGAGACCATCATCGACGAACACGAATCCCGGAACGAGCCCGAGGCCGTCCGGCCCGGCACATTGCGAACATCATGAAACCGAACTCCGAACCAACCTTCCGTCCCCGCCTTTTGCCAGCCGTCATTGCCGCCGGCACCGTGGTCCTGCCACTCGCCTCGCGCGCCGCCCCCGCCGCACCGCCCAACGATCCCGCCAGGGTCGCGTGGGATTCCGCCGCCGGGAAACTGTCGCTCGCCTATCACGAGGGGGTCATCCTCGATGCCACCGTGTGGGCCGAGGATGCCGAGGGCAGGAAGGTGCCGGGCGCGGACGTGAAGCTCGAACCGGTGGAGTCCCGCGATGACAAGGACAAGCTCGAACAACGTCTCAAGCTGACGCTCGCCGAACCGAAGGAAGGGATCGGACTCGCCTTCCGTGGCGCCATCACCGGCAGCCCCGAGGCATTCGCGGCGGAGACGAAAGGCGAGGCGCAGAAACGCTTCCCGGTGCTCCGCACCAGCGTCGGCCCCAGCCGCAGCCTGCGCAACAACGCCGTCTACGACCGCCGCTGGGACTGGATGCTTGCCGGCCCGGACGACACCACCCGCGTCGCCCCAAGCCAAGCCGGCGGATCGCAGGCCGCGTTCCGCTTCGAAGCCCGCGGGCCGGCGCTCGAACTGGTCTTCCGCCCGCGGTTCTATCAGAAGCACATGGAGCAGACCCACTTCGAACCGTGGACCTTCCAGGTGTGGAAGGACTCGATCGCCGGCTATTGCTCGTGGTGGCCGTACCGCGAGCAGATCACCCAGCAGGTGGTCGATGAACTGACCGCCGTCTTCGCGGAGAAAAGACTGCCCGAGTTCGGGTATGAATACCTCCAGCTCGACGCCGGCTACACCGCCTGCAACGGCGGCCAACCGGCCGGCGGGCCGGCGTCGTTCCTCGAGTGGGACAAGAACAAGTTCCCCGAAGGCGCCGCGGGCGCCATGAAGGCGATCCGTGCGGCCGGGATGAAACCCGGCATCTGGTGCCACCGCGTGTTCCGCTCCTACGTCCGCAAGGACCTCCCCGAGATCGGCAAACAGCACCCGGACTGGTTCGTGACCAAGGAGGACGGCTCGATCTATCAAGGCGGATTCGGCGTCTGGACGCTCAACACCAGCAACCGGGAGGCGCTCGATACGATGGTGCGCCCGCTGTTCCGCGAACTCAAAAAACTGGGCTGGGACTACGTCAAGATCGACGGCGCCGGCGACATGCTCTACTCCGACAAGCAGAAGCCGGCCGCCGCGCACTTCAGCAAGATCGGCATGACCCCCGAGCAGTCGCTGCGTGCATGGGACACGGTGGCCCGCGAGGAACTCGGCCGCGATATCTTCATCCTCACCTGCTGGGGCGTCGGCCCGGGGCGCGTCTCGACCGGCCTCGTCGACGGCGTCCGCCTTGGCAGCGACGGCTTCCAGTGGAACACGATGCTCGGCGAGAGCATCATGAACGGCGTCGCCTGGCGCGGCGACCCGGACCACTGCGACATCCTCCCCGAGCGGGAAGGCGAACGGCCGGCGATGCCGGCCTTTGGCGTCGGCGAGGCGATCACCGACACGATCGTGCGGCCCGCCGTGGTGTCGATGGCCGGCAGCATGCTGCTGGTCAGCGACAAGGCGGAGGTCTACCGCGACGACGCCCACCTCGAGGGCATGAAGCGCAGCGCGCCGGTGCTCTTCACCGTGCCGGGGCAACTCTACAACGGCGGCGGCGACGGCACGTGGTGGCTCCAGGAGATCCACCGCCCGTTCGACCACTGGTCGGTGCTGGCACGCTTCGATTGGAAGGGCGAGGGCGCACCAGAGCAGGAGGTGGCCTTCGCGGACCTCGGGCTCGATCCCGAGCGCGAACACACCGTCTTCGAGTTCTGGACCCAATCCTTCCTCGGCACGAAGAAGGGCTCGTTCACCGCGCCGGCCCAGCAACCGGGCAACCAACTCCAGATCTTCGCCATCCGCGAGGTGCGCGACCACCCGTGGATCGTCTCGACCACCCGTCACATCAGCCAAGGCGGCGTCAGCCTCGACAAGCTCGCATGGGACGCCGCCAGCGGCGCCCTCGCCGGCGCCAGCAAGGTGGTCGAGGGCGACCCCTACGTGCTCACCCTGCGCATCCCGGCCGGCTACCGGCTCAAGACCGTCGAGGCAGCCGGAAACGAGCCCAAATTCACCACCAAGGGCGAAATCGCCACCGTCACCATCGTGCCGGCCGCCACCGGAACCATCAACTGGAAACTCGCCTTCGCAAAATGACCGGCGAATCTCGATTCGGTGAAGGATGAGGTGAATGATTCGGCTGGAAATCAAGCCACCTGGTCGTTGGGAAGAATAATCGAAATCGAAATCGGGATCGCTATCGAAATCGAAGTCAC
>CAYPUM010000402.1:0-3993 GCA_964413545.1 uncultured Roseibacillus sp.
GTGATCCCGGAACTCGACGGCAGGTTGGACGGCATGGCCCTGCGGGTCCCGCTGCCCTGCGGATCGATCGTCGACCTCACCTGCGTCGTCGATCGGGAGACCTCGGTGGAGGCGGTCAACGACGCGATGCGACGGCACGCCGATGGGCCGATGAACGGCATCCTCGAGGTCGCGCCTGCCCCGATCGTGTCAAAGGATGTCATCGGTAACACGCACAGCTGCGTCTTCAGCGCGCAGGATACCTTCGTCCAGGACGACACGCTGGTGAAGGTGTTGGCGTGGTACGACAACGAGTGGGGGTTCTCGCGGAGAACGGTCGACATGATGGCGCAAATGATGTGAATCGGCTCGTGTACGCGGACCCCCTAGGCCCGCTCCCGGAGGCGCGCATGCCGGGATGCGGGAAGCGGCCATTGTCTTTCGATCCGGGGTGGCACACACTCGGGCGGATTTTGGGGAGACGTGTCAACTGCGCCGGCCTCCCAGCTCCCGAGCCATGAATCCCAGCCCACTTTCGAGCCCGACCGGCTCCATTACCCGCCGCCGGTTCCTCGCGACCGGCGCGGCCGCCGCGCTCGCTCCGGTCGCGTCGTCCGGGGCCGCCGGCCGCGCCGGTGAGTTCGGCGAGTTGAACGCCACCGCGCCGGGAGGCATCGATCTTCATCTGGAATACAAGAGCCTGCTGGTCGGCGGGCGTCCCGGGCGGGCGATCACCATCAACGGCTCGATCCCGGGTCCGGTGATCCGGATGCAGGAGGGCCGCGAGGCGCTGATCCGCGTCCACAACCACCTGCCCGAGTCGACCTCGATCCACTGGCACGGGATCCTCCTGCCGTTCACGATGGACGGCGTGCCCGGCATCAGCTTCGCGGGCATCGACGCGGGGACGATCTTCACCTACCGCTACCCGGTCCGGCAGAACGGGACCTACTGGTATCACAGTCACACCGGCCTGCAGGAGCAGCTCGGCCACTACGGGCAGCTCATCCTCGATCCGGCCGGCCGCGATCCGGTCGGCTACGACGTGGAGCATTCGGTGGTCCTCTCCGACTGGACCTTCGAGGACCCCCACCGGGTGCTGCGCAAGCTCAAGGCGATCGAGGGCTACTACAACTTCCAGCGGCCGGCGCTCGCCAATCTGGACGACCAGATGAAGGCGACCGGCAAGTCGCTGCGGGAGGTCATCAAGAAGAGGCTCGCGTGGGACCGGATGCGGATGGATCCGACCGACATTGCCGACATCACCGGCGCCACCTACAGCTACCTGATGAACGGCAAGACAGCGGAGGAGAACCCCGTCTTCCTCGCCCGTCCCGGCCAGCGCGTGCGCTTTCGGATCGTCAACGCCTCGACGATGACGTTCTACGACGTTCGCATTCCGGGCTTGCCGATGACCGTCGTGCAGGCCGACGGCCAGGACATCCAGCCGGTGGAGACCGACGAGCTGCGCATCGCGGTGGCGGAGACCTACGACGTGGTGGTCACCCAGCCGGACGACCGCGCCTACACGCTGTTTGCGGAGACGATGGATCGCAGCGGATACGCCCGCGGCACGCTCTCCTCGCGGCGCGGCATGGAAGCCGCCGTGCCGCCGCCGCGCCGCCGTCCGATGCTCACCATGGCCGACATGGGAATGATGCTCCCGGACAAGGAGCAGCAGGGGGCAAGCCGCCAAGCCCGCCCGGCCCCGGTTCGCGGCCGTCACCCGCTGCCGACCACCAACCTGCCGGACCGCATCAAGCACGGTCCCGCCGGCCACGGCCCGGCCAGCATCACGATGGCCGAGACCGCCTACCGCCGGCTCGACTACCCGGGCGCCGGCCTCGGCGACGACGGCTGGCGCGTGCTCACCTACAGCCAGTTGCGGGTGCTGCGCCGGCCCTACGGCCGGCGCGCCCCGACCCGCCAGTTCGACCTCCACCTGACCGGCAACATGCACAAGTACGTGTGGGGGTTCGACGGCCGCAAGTGGTCCGAGTCGGACCTGATCCGTTTCCAGTACGGCGAGCGGCTGCGCATCAACATGATCAACGACACCATGATGAGCCACCCGATCCACCTGCACGGGATGTGGATGGATCTGTATGCCGGCGGCGGGCTCGACGACAACCCGCGCAAGCACACCGTGATCGTGCAGCCGGCGGAGCTGCTCACGGTCGACATCACCGCCGACGCCCCGGGCCAGTGGGCTTTCCACTGTCACCTGCTCTATCACATGGAGGCCGGCATGTTCCGCACCGTGGCGGTCGTCCGCTCCCTGAAAGGAGGGCCTGTTGAAGCCGATCCCTGATTTCCGCCACCTCGTCCTCGCCGCGCTCTTCGCGCTCCCCGCGCCTCCCGCGGACGGCGCCGAGCCGCCGGCCACCGCCGGCCGGCCCTCGCACCAGCAGTCGGCCCGCCTGCATGGCGACGCCCGGCCGCCGCCGATCGAGACGCCTCCGCTGCCGGAGGGAATGTCCCTCGACGAGGTGCTGGACTACGCCGCAACGCCGCCGCCCGCCGGCTTCCCGGACTCGGTCCCCGACGACCGGATCTACGCCTTCGTGCTCGTCGAGCAGTTCGAAGCCCGCTTCCCGACCGGCGCCGGGTCCGACCACCTCGGCTGGGAAGCGCAAGGGTGGATCGGCGGCGACTTCCACAAGTTTTGGTGGAAGAACGAGGGCGAGGCCATCCTCGACGGATTGGACGAGGGCGAATCGGAAACCGACCTGCTCTATTCGCGCCTCCTCACCCCCTTCTGGAACGTCCAGGCCGGCGTCCAGTACGCCAACGAGTGGAACCGCGGCGAGTATGACGACCGCTGGTCGGCCACCCTCGCGCTGCAGGGGCTGGCGCCCTACAAGTTCGAGTTGGACAACTCGCTCTACCTCTCCGAGGACGGCCACCTCACCGCCGCGATCGAGGCGGAATACGATGTCCGGATCACTCAGCGTTTGGTGCTCCAGCCCCGGACGGAGGTGGGGCTCTCCGCCCAGGACGTCCCGGAGCGCGGCCTCGGCGCCGGCCTGACCGACGTCACCCTCGACCTGCGCCTGCGCTACGAAATCAAGCGCGAGTTCGCCCCCTACCTCGGACTCCGCTACCGGTTCCTGGTGGGCGAGACCGACGCCATCGCGGAATCCGCGGGCGAGGACACCGAGGAGTTCCTCCTGCTCGCCGGGCTGCGGTTCGCATTCTGACCCACGTCACGCGTCATGGACTCGGATCAAGACCGATCGGCCCATTACGAGGAAGGCAGCCTGTCCCTGGCGGGAGCGGTCTCGATGGGGACCGGCGTGATGATCGGGGCGGGCATTTTCGCCCTCACCGGGCAGGTTGCGGAATTGGCGGGCGGATGGTTTCCGATCGCTCTTGTGGCCGCGGCCGTCGTGGCCGCCTTCAGCGCCTACTCATATGTGAAGATGGCGATGCTCAGAAACACACCCTCGTTTACACCATCGTGCTTGCCATGCTGCTGACCGTCTTTTTCGACCTGGGCCGCATCGCCTCGCTCGGTGCCATCTTCTACATCGTGATGGACATGGCCATTCACTGGGGCGTCTTCCGCCACCTGCGCCGGGAAATCGGGGCGCGGGGAAGCATCCTGATCGCCGCCATCGTGTTCGATGCGGTGGTGCTCGGCGCCTTGCTCTGGGTGAAGGCGCGCTCCGACCTGCTCGTGCTGTGGGCCGCCGGCATGGGGCTGGTTCTGGTCTTCCTCGGCGAACGCCTGTTCCTGCGCTCCGTCCGCGAAGAGGACGAGGGCCATGAGCACGGAGGAGCACCGTAGGAGGCTCAAGATTGCCTTGTTCTGCTTTGCCCTCATGGAGATCAATGTCTGGACGGTGTTGGCGGCGGCCGCCCTCACGGCGGTTGCCACCGGCTTGGGGGCGTTGCCGTTTCTGGTTTTCCGGGACATCAGCGGGTGGTGGCTGGGGGTTGCGGACGCCGTGGCGGCCGACGGCGAATACGACTCCGGCAAGCATGAGATCATTTCCATCGGCAGTTGCACCA
>CAYPUM010000403.1:0-3988 GCA_964413545.1 uncultured Roseibacillus sp.
CGGCACTTGTCGAGAAAGTTACGGTGGAGGACGAGTGGATGGGCGTGCCCTACACCGGCGTCTCGCCCGACAAGGTCAAGGCGCTTGATGATGCCTCCGCCGCCAAGGTGAAAGACATCGAGCAGGCATCCAAGCAACATGCCTTGCGGACCGTCGCCCTCTTCCCCACCTTCATGTTGGTGTGCTACATCATCCTCATCTTCTACTTCCGGTCGAAGGGAGGATACAAGCCGGTGCACCTCGAACAGGAAGGAGAGGAGCCGGCGCCCGCCTGACCCCGGCCCCTGGTGGACGCCGCCGCCTGCCCCGCCGAAGCCTTGTGCGAAGGCGGGTCCCCGGCGGCGTTGGCCGCGTGGGAGGGCGACACCCGCGTTCTCTCACGGCGCCGGGGTGTAGGTCCACTTGCCGTCGTGGCTGGCCACCACCACCGGGATGATATACCCGCCGAAGTTCCGGTATTCGACCTCCTGAACGGTGACCCGGCAGAGGCTGTAAAGGAACGTGATGGACGGATCGGTATCGTAGTGCAGGACGAGGTGGTAGTCGGGCAGGCCGTCGCCGTCGAGGACGAGCCTCGAGCGGAACGGTCCCTCGGGCTCGAAGGAATCGACCACGAAAGCGCCGCCGCCGGAAGGATTGCCGTAGGCGTCGAGATAAGCCCATGAGCCGGCGGCGCCGTCGCCGTTGAACCAGAAGCCGATCTTGGTGTTCCCGGTGTCCGGAGAAAGGAAATTGATTTGGATCACGGCCCCGGGGAGGGGGCGCTCAACCGGCCACCAGCGCGCGTAGTAGCAGGTGGTTCCGCGATAATAGAGCGAGGGGAACCACCGTCTGTCATCGCTGAGATCGTACCCGGGCGGACCGTGTCCCGGGATGTGGAACGTCTCGGTCGGACCGAACCAGAATCCAAGGTCCATGGATTTCCTGAAGGTGGTGATCGCCGGACGGCCGTCGCTCCAGGAAAGAAACAGGCTGCCGGCTTCATGGAGAACCCGGCCATTGCCCGGCTCAAGAGCGGGCAGGTTCCAGTTGTCCTCGTCGAACCCGAGGGAAAGCGGGTTGTTGGCGCGCCGGATCGTGACGGAGTTGATGGTCACCGAGCCGGGGGCCTCGAAGCTGATGTTCGAGACGGTCATCCGGCCGTTCGCAAGCGGAACCACCGTGTCGGTCGAAACGTAGCCAAGGCGGGTAAGCTTGTCGCCGAGGGAGGCCGGCTGGACGGGAATCCCGATGAACAGCCGGCTCCCGTTCCGGTTGACCTGGAAATCGCCGTTCTCGTTCCGGTTGTCCATGTAGACGCTGTAAGTCCCCCCGAGGCCCAGCCGAAGGTCGTCCTGAAAGCGCCAACCGGGTCCGTCATCACCCGTGCCGCCCGGCGAACCGGTGGCGATCTCCTCTCCGTCCACCGCCCGGTGAAAGGTCAAACCGTCGTAGAACGGGGTGTCGAACTGGAGTTCGCCGCTGACCGGATCAAGCCATGGAACCGATCCTTCCGCCAGCCGGATGAAATTCGCCACCGCCTGTGGCGAATAGATGAAGTTGTCCATCACGATCGTGAAGGGACCCTCGCCGGTGTCGAAGTCGGCGTAGATCTGGGCCCCGGCCGGCAAGGCGATCGCCGCCGCGCCCAACGGCGCGAGAAGGCGGCGCCCGGCCGCTGCCGCGGACCTCGCCGGCCGCAAAGAAGGGGGCTTCACAGCAAAGAAGAGAGCCGAGGGAGGGAAGTCTTGCAATCCGGAATTCGCCGGGAATGCTTCCGCGGTGCGCGAGCAGGCCGGACCGGAGGGCGGGGGAGTGGCGCTGTTTGATCTCGATGGGACGCTGTTGCCATGGGACATGCAGCTCCTGTTCTGCAACTACGTGCTTCGGCGCCGTCCCTTGCGGAGGCTGTATCTGTTTTTCTTCTTGCCGGCGCTTCCGTTCGCGCCGCTGCTTGGGCCGGCGCGCCTGAAACGGGTTTTCCTCTCGTTCTTGTGGGGGATGCGGCGCGAGCGGCTGACGGAACTGGTGGAAGGATTCGTGGCGCAACACGTGCCGGACGCCTTTTACGGCGAGGTGCTCGAAGAGGCCGCAAGGGAGCGCGCCCGGGGCAGGCGCACCGTGCTCATCTCGGCGAGCCCGGAGTTCTACGTCGCGCCGGTCGGCGAGGCGTTGCGGTTCGACTTCGCCTTCGGCACCCGCGTCGAGTTCGGGGACTCCGTGCCCCTCTTCCCGAAGTTCCGGGGGGGAAACAACAAGCATGCCGCGAAGGTGAGCCGCCTGCGGGAGGAACTCGGTATCCGGACCGGGGGAATCATTCCGGACAGCGCCGGATACTCCGACAGCATGGCGGACCAACCCATGCTGCAGCTTTGCGAGGAAAAGACGGTGATCCATCCGGAAGGCGAGCTTCAAGCCTTGGCGGAACGGAGGGGTTGGCGTAGCCTCCGCCCCCCGCGCCCTTATCGCGACCGCCGCGCCTTCTTGTGGCGGTGCGCCAAGCAGGTGTGCGGCATGGACAAGCAATGAGATCGCGACTCGCCCCCCGAGAGTCCTTGAAAGCCGGAAGTTGCCGCAAATGGGTCAGGTTTTTGCGCTTCGGATGCGCGATGCGGGATGCGGGATGCGAGGGAGCGAGGGTTGTCCCTTGGACTCTCCCCGCTCTATCCGCACCTCGCACCTCGTGGTCCGCATCACTTTCGCCCCGTTTGGGGCTTGCCTCGTTGGCCGTTCTCCCCGTTCTCTTCACCCCGCTCGAGGCCGGCCCGGTGGCGCCGCCGCCTCCCCGGGAGCCGCCGCCCCCTCCCGCATGGTGTGCGCCTCTTCAGCATGGCATGGGACTGAAGTCCGGGGGCCGGGAGCCGTGGCTGTGGGACCTCAAGATGTTCGGGCGCCTGCAGTGGCAGGCGGCCCGGGTCGACGGGGTCGACTCGAACCACGATGACTTCAACTACGGCACCACCGAAGTGCGCCGCGTCTACCTCGGAGGCCAGGCGAAATTCCTGCAATACTTCGGGATCAAGGGGCGCGGCGTGCTCGCCCGCGACCGCCGTCCGTCCGGCGGCGACCTCGACTGGCAATACACCCAGCTCTGGGACCTCGGATTCAGCTTCGACCTCGGGAAATCACTCCGAGCCGGGGACCTCGAGGCCCTTGCTCTCTGGTACGGCAAGCAACAGCTCAACATCAGCGACGAGTGGCACGTCTCGTCGCGTTACCTGAAAACCATCGAGCGATCCGCGATCGCAAACAAAGTCTGGCCGTTCACGTCGCGCTTCGCCAACCCCACCGGAGGATGGCTCGAGGCCCGGCGCGGCCGATGGTCTGCAACCCTCGGACTCTTCTCCACCACCCATTCCACCGAATTCGCGCCGTGGCAGGACGGGGTGCTCTGCTACGGCGAAACCACCTTGATCGATCCCGACGGCGGGCGCTGGCGCCCGACCCGCTGGAACCTGGCCGGGTTCTATCAGGACGTCGATTCGGCGGATGAGAGGCTCTCGGCCGGCATCCGGTGGACCGGCTCGCTCGCGGCCCTCTTTGAAGGGGAGCGCTGGCAGTGCCGCGCCAACCTGATCCTCGGCGACAACGGCGAGCGGGACAATCCGGATCGCGAGGGGTTCTTCGGCGGAGTCGTGATCCTGCCCTCGTGGTGGCTCGTGCCGGGGAAACTGGAAGCGGCCGGCCGCTACCAGTTCCAGGGAGCCGGCGAACCGGAGGGAATCCGCCTCTGGAGCCGCTACGCCCGCCGCGCCGAGGCCGCCGCCGGGGAGATCGACATCGCCGGCGGCCGCGGCGACCGCCACCACAGCCTCTACGCCGGCCTCAACTACTACTTATGCAGTGAAAACCTGAAGGTGATGGGCGGAGTCCAATACGACGACATCTCGTCGGAGGGATCCCACGTCTATTCCGGCTGGACGAGCATGGTGGCGGTCAGGACGTTCTTCTAACCCCTAACCCCTAACCCCTAACCCCTAACCCCTGGCCCCTGGCCCCTGGCGCGGTC
>CAYPUM010000404.1:0-3986 GCA_964413545.1 uncultured Roseibacillus sp.
GGGGCGGGGCGTTTTTTTTGTTTTTTTGGCGGTTTGGGCGGGTCCTTGCCGGGGGCGGCGGGGGTGGTTTCGGCGGCGGGGGACTCTTCGTCGAGGCGGGCCGCGACGAAGATGTCTTCGCGGGCGGATTCCGGGGCGGTCCGGTCGGATGAGAAGAAGAGGCTGGCGCCGTCCGGAGAGAGAGAGGGGCCGAGTTCGTTGGCGGGGGAGTTGACGCTGTCGTCGAGGCGTTCGACGCCGGACCAGCCGCTTCCATTCCAGCGTGCCACGTAGAGATCGTATCCGCCGGCGCCCCCGCTCCGGTTCGAGGCGAAGAAGAGATATCGACCATCGGTTGAGAAGGCCGGGCCGCGTTCGTTGAAGGGGGTATTGACCGCCGGCACGGGCACCGGACGGCTCCAGGAACGACCGTCCCATTGCGACAGGTAGAGGTCGGCGTTGGAGTGGTCCTCGTCCCAAAGGACGAGAGTCATCATGGTTTCATCGGCGGAGAAGGCGGCCTCGACGGGACCTCCGGGGCGGTTGGCGGCGGGCGAGCGGGACGATTCGTCCTGCGGTTGCCCCGGTTCGTCGAAGTAGCTTGGCCGGGGATCTTCCCAGAGGACGGGGCGGGCCTTTTCCTCCCATGCCTCGACTTTCTTTCCGGAATCGTCGGTGAAATAGAGCCA
Organism: uncultured Roseibacillus sp.; assembly: GCA_964413545.1. Lineage (GTDB taxonomy): Bacteria > Verrucomicrobiota > Verrucomicrobiia > Verrucomicrobiales > Akkermansiaceae > Roseibacillus_B. The sequence goes on from CAYPUM010000404.1 coordinate 669, forward strand.
GACTTCGCGGCGCAGCTTTCCCCAGAGGTGCGAGGCGAGCGTCACGAGCACCACGAGCGCGGCGGTTCCGACGAGCCACGGAGCGAAGCGCGCCATCATGGCACGCATGCGTTTGCGGCGTCTCGATTTGCGGGCTTGCTGGTGGGCTGGCATGGCGGCGGGTGGACGGCGGGCGGCATTCAGGTGACGGCGCCGTCAGGCGGGGCCGGGGGGCGGGGGGAGCGGCGGGCGCGGACGGCAGCTATGGCGCGCCGCGTGCACCATGCGAGGGCGGCAATGGCGATCAGAAGGATGCCGAAGACGGGGAGATTGCGGAAGAACCATCCCAGTGAGGGAAGCCTGGCGTAGTTGTAACGGCGCATCAACCGGCGGCTGTGCGAGCTGAAAAGCCGGTCCGCTTTGCCGTCGCGGGTGGAATTGAAGAGGAGATGGAAGCCGGCCATCCGGACGGCGGGGTGGGATTCGTCGGCGGAGGTGTTGATTTCGGCTCCGACGTTTTCGGGAGGGTCGGGGGAGGGGCCACTGATCCGGGCGCGGTAGATATCGGCGCCGCCGAAGCCGCCGTCGCGGGTGGAGGCGAAGTAGAGGAAATCGCCGTGCTGGGTGACGACAGGGGCGGTGTCGTCGCCCGGAGAGCGGAATGCAGGGAGGTGCTTGGCATGCCGGAAGAAGGGAGTTGGGGGCAATTCTTCCTGGTTGAGCGTATCCGCCACGGGGCCGTCGGCAGACGGTTCGAATCCGAGGCCGTAGAGAGGGGTGTAGCGGTAATGGGCCTCGAGGCAGAGGACCACCAAGGCGGTCCCCACCACCTTGCCCATGGCGGAGGCATGCTGGCCGCGAAGGTTCCATGAGCCGTCCTTTGCCTGGGATTGGATGAAGGCGTCCTGCATGCGTTTCATCCACTTTTTCCAGAGGGGGCCCTGATATTGGTAGGCGGCCAGTGTCCCGTAATAGGCGTAATAGAGGTCGCCCGGTTTGCAGCCGGTCCGGCCGAGGATGGCGGAGGACTCGAAGGCCCGCGCGTTGTTCGGCGAGGAGCCCATAAGCTGCGAGCAGAAGAAGCCGGCGGCGTTCATGCCGTCGCGGCCCGAGTTGCGCTTGCCGGGCGAGTTGGTGTATCCGTAGGATCCGCCGTGGGAACCGCCGCGGACGGAATCGAGGAATTTCACTGCTCCGGCGACCGCCTCTTCGGGGACGGGGATGCCTGACATGCGGGCGCTTTCGAGCGCCATGATCATCCAGCCGGAAACGGAGAGGTCGCCGGCTTGGCCGGGGACGTAGCGCCAGCCGCCGGCGGGGTGTTGTGATTCGGCGATGAATTCGATGGCGGCGCGGGCAGGCGGGCGCAGGGTGGAGTCCTTGGTGACGCCATAAGCCTCGACGAGGGCGAGGGAGGCGATGCCATGGTCGTACATGGCGTTGTGGGCGGGGTTCATTCCCCGCAGGTCGCCGGTGGCGACGTCCTGTTGGGCAAGGAGCCACTCGAGTCCGCGAGAGACGGTCTGGCGGTATTGGCATTGCTGGTCGTGGCGCTCGCCGCGGCCGTAGAAAGCGAGGAGGGCGCAAGCGGTGGCGGCGACATCGTGCCGGGCCTGCCCGCCGTGGCGCGCGATATTCCAGCGGCCGTCCGCTTCCTGGGTGCGGGCGAGAAAGGCGAGCCCGTTACTCACCGCCTGCTCGGTCTGGGCGCTGCCCCCGAGCTTGGCCATTACTTCGGGATCGGAGAGAGCGCCCTCGCGCAGCGAGTAGAGCATGCTGAGGCGCCGCTCGACGATGAGGTCGAAGGGCGTGTCGGCCGCGACGTCGGCGGCGTAGAGGTCGAAGTCCGTCTTGAGGCGCTGGACCTCCTCCCGCTGCCCGGGGGCCGTTGCGAGGGTGTTCTTGGCGTCGTCGGCGCCGAGGCCGACCAATTGATGGGGGCGATTCGAGGCGAAGTAGAGGATCAGCTCATCCGGGGAGAGAGCGGGATCGGTCTCGTCGAAGGGGGTGTTGACGCGGGCGGTGAGGGGGAGGGGCCATGCGAATTCGGCGCCGTCCCAAGTGGCGACCCAGATATCGCTGCCGCCGCGTCCGCCGGGGCGGTCGCTGGCGAAGTAGAGGAAGCGGCCGTCGCCGCTGAGGGCGGGAGAGGTCTCATTGAAGCTGCTGTTGAGGGCGCGCATCCGGCGAGGCTCGCTCCACTTCGTGCCGTTCCACCGTCGCAGGAAGAGGTCGGCGTTGCCGTCCTCGGTTCGTGAGGCGTGGACCATGCGGGCCCCGTTGGCGGAGACGGCGGGGTGCAGGATGTCCGCGCCTCCGAGTTCTTCGGATTCGGGGGCGGACGGCTCCCAAACGACGTGGCCGAGTTCGACATCGCGGGCCACCTGTTCGAATGCCACCTGGTCGGTGTAGGTGTACCACCGGTCGGGGCGGAGGTAGAGCAGGGCCCACACCACGAATCCGAGGACGAGAGCCACCGCCGACCAGCCATAGATCCGGATCCGGCGGCGCCGCGTCAACCCGAGAAACGGCCGCCTGGTCTTGCTTTCACCTGCTCCACGCTTCTTCATCGCCCTCTCTGAAGGTCCGTCGGCCGGGCGGGAACACCCGGGTCGCCGCCCTGCCCTCTATAAGGCAGTTATTACCGTCAGAAAAGGGCGATGTTTTCGCCCGATTTGGTCTCGGGGTGCGTGCCTGGCGGAAAAATGCCGTCCAACCCGCAGTGACGGAGGAGGTTACAGGTGATAGGCCTTGATCCAATTGATGCGGTCGCGGGCGCGTTTCGCCATGGGGTGGGTGGGGTAGCGATTGATGAAGTCCTGGTAGGCGTCGATGGCGTTGATCCACTTGCCGAGCTGCTCCTGGCACTCTGCGATCATGAAGCGGGCATCCCTGATGCGGTCGCTCTTCGGGAAGTTGTAGAGGAACTGGTTGTATGCCTGAATGGCCCCGGCGTATTTTTCGTCACGCTGGTAGTAGCGTCCGATTTCGAACGACGGTCCTTCGGAGATTTTGCTGGAGGGGTGGTGTTTCACGAGGGTTTGGACCACCTCGACCCACTTCTGCTTGTCCCTGAGTTCGTCGGAATAGATTTTCACCACGCGTTGCAGGGCTTCCGCGGCCTTGTCACGGGTCCGGTAGAGGGAGGCCACTTCGCGGTAGGTTTCGACGGCGTTTCGCAACTTGGCGTTGACCTTGTCCTGAATATTGCGCCGCTCGAAGGCGGTGAGCTTGGTTGACTCCTGCTGGGCCTGGAAGAGGGTGTTGTCATTCCGCAACCACATCTGCTGGTCCTTGTTGACCTGGTAGTTGAACTGTGAAAGCTCCCGCGCTTCCCGT
>CAYPUM010000405.1:0-3980 GCA_964413545.1 uncultured Roseibacillus sp.
TCTTTGTCGGTGTTCAGATACCCCTGACGGAAGAGGACGCCGGCGCCGGTGCGCCATCCCTCCCCCTCGACAAGGAACTTGCGCTCGATTTCCGTGCCCATGGTGCGGCGTGGATTATTTTTCGCGATGCCACGGCTGGCCGGCGTAGGTCTCGAGGCCCATGACGCGCCGGATGGCGCGAGGATAGTTGACGTTCTCATGGTCCTGCAATCCCGCTTCCGTCAAAGCGTCGAGAACCGCTTCCGGGTCGTCCGATTCGATCGCGATCGATCTGATGAAGGCCCCATTGATGCTCACCTCATCGATCTCGACCGGACAGTCTCGGAACCGGAACCGGAAGCGGCGCTTGCCAACCCATGCGGCGAAGCATTGCGGGTGGTCGAGGATGATCTCGCGCACCAGATCCTCAAACCTGTAAAGACCGCCGTTGACGATCGGAAAATTCACCCCGAGAGCGTCCGCCAGCGTGTCGCGGACCATGGCCGCCGAAAGAGGAAAGGAGGTCTTCACCACCGGCTTCCACCGCTCGAGGACGCCGCGGCTTTCGACCAGTTCCTTAATGTCGAGCGTCTTCTCACGGATCTTGACATTACCCGGAGGGGCTTGTGTCGCGGTGCTCACGAAGTAGGTTTCCGCGCTCCCGGTCTCGCCCTCCGAGGACCCGAGTTCACGGATGCGATCGCCTGCCGCCCGCAGCCCCTGCCCGAAGACGCGGAATTCGAAGCGCGGTGTCACACTCTCCTCCGAAAGAAGATTCTCATGCGGATCCACCGCATGACCTGACAACACTCCGCGGCGGGGCGCCATCGGAGCCGGCATCATCGTGTGGTACGGGATGCCACGTAGGGTTGCTACGCGCGGCGCGTACGCTTGAATCAGGCTCTTTTTTGTTCGACGGGAAAGCGTTGATCGCCGATGCTCGCAGCCGGTGTCCGGCGGGCGATTTTGCCGGCCGAGTCGCGGCGGACCGGGGGGCTGTGGCGGATATTGCTTTTCTGCGGTGTTCGGCCGTCGTCCCGGATCTGCGGCGGGGTTGTCCGGCGGGGCCCGGCGGCCGTTCCCGCGGCACCGATGTCGAACCACTTGAAGCGCTTTATCTTCCCATGACTCTCCGTTTGATCAGCGTCAGGAACCTCCTTGGGGCCTCCTCCCTTGTGCCGGACCTTGGCGATCTCTTCGTCGACGACTGCCTGCTTGACTGCCGCGACTGGTCGCTGGCGCGGATTGTCGGGCACGTGGGGGGGTGGAATCTTGCCCAGCGGAGGGTGTTTCTGGACTCTCATGATCAGCCCCTGTCCCACGTGCTGGGGATGTGCCGCGAGGCGAGCCTGGTCATGGAGTTTCCCGAGCCCCGGCTGGGGTTTCATTGGTCGTCCGGCGACCGGAATGAGGCGGGCGGGGTTTCACGGGGGATGGAGGTTGATCGGGCCGCTCGTGCCGGCCACCATCCGCGGCCGGCCATTGACTGCGATCCGTCGGTCGACTCGCCGCTGCGTTCGTCACGCAGTCTCTTGTCAGGACACCTGTGCGCGAAGGGGGCGCGAGTGGGACCGATCGTGGATCTGCTGCTGGACGTGCGGGAACAGCGACTGCGCTTTCTGGTGGTGCGGCACGACCTCGCCACCGACGACGAAGAACAGATGTTCGTGGACGTGCAGGCCAGCCGGGGGTTCGAGTGCCGGGTGGACGAACCGGCCGCGGTCCGCTTCAACTGCCGCGAGATCAGCGAATTGCTTGCCATGGATTGACAGCGGAAGCGGGCGCTCGAGCCTTCAGGGTTGTGACGCCTCCCTGACGGCGTCGGCGGCGATCGGGGGCGCCGCTCCCCGAGCCACGTCGCCGAGGGAGATGACGCCGCCGGCGGCTTCACTGACGGGGTCGCGCACCAGCAGGCGGCGCACTTTCTGCTTTTCCATGTATTCGGGTTCGGCTTATTTTTCCCATGCTGGGGCGAATTCGGGATCGATCAGGCGTTTGTCATCGGGGAGTTCCTCGATGCGGCGGAAGTCTTCGTGGTCGAGGGTGAAGTCGAAGACGTTGAAGTTTTCGCGGATGTGGTCCGGGTTCGAGGAGCGCGGGATGGCGGCCATGTTGTCCTGTTGGAGGAGCCAGCGGATGGCGACCTGTTCGGGCGACTTGCCGTGTTTTTGCGCGATCGCTTCGAGCACGTCCCAGCCGTGCAGTTTGCCGCGCGCGAGGGGCGAGTATGCGGTGAGGAGGAGATCGTGCTCGACGGCCATGTCGTGCAGGCGCTGCGGGCGGAGGAGGGGGTGGTATTCGACCTGGTTGCAGAAGATGTTTCCCGCGCCGAGGGCCTTCTGGAGCCATTGAGGGGTGAAGTTGCTCACGCCGTATTTACGAACCAGTTCGAGCTCGTGCAGTTTTTCCATGGCGGCGAAGGTTTCCCTGAGGGAGATTTCCTCGTTGGGCCAGTGGATCAGGATGAGGTCGAGGTAATCGGTGCGGAGGGCGCGGAGGCTGGTGTTCACCTCTTCGAGCACGGCGTCGTAGGTCAGGTCTTCGAACCACACCTTCGAGGTGAGGAAGAGGGCGTCGCGCTCGATGCCGGTGGCCGCAAGGGCGTCGCCGATCTCGGCTTCGTTCCGATACATGCGCGCCGTGTCGATGTGGCGGTATCCGGTCTCGATGGCCGTGACCACCGCCTTCCGGCATTCGTCGCCCGTCAGTTCGTAGGTTCCGTACCCGAGAGCGGGAACCTCGAGTCCCTGGATTGTCTTCGTGATCATCCTTGCCGGTAGTTGTTGTGTTTGAGGGTCCATGAAAGGAGCGCCTCGTGCTCCCCATCGTCGGGGCGGCCGGCCGATCCTGGAATTGATGAGTGTTCCAGTGTGGGTGTACGGGGACGGAGTACGGGGGGTATGGGTTGCAGCGCGGGCCGGAGGGGGGCTCACACGCACGAAGGGTGAGCTGCCGGTCGATCCCCGGGCTGCTCGAGAGCAGCCAGAGAAGGGTCAGAAGCGCGATCAGGATGGCGAGACGACGCACCCCGATCCCGGAGCCCCCGACATTGACGAAGGAAAGGATCAGAGTCGAGATGGCGGTCACGAGGCCGGCATTGCGCAGCAGCATGAGGAGCGCCACCACGCGGCGCCGGACCGGGTGCTTGACCACCTTTTCCGCTCTCGTCGCCCGCTCTCGTTCCCCGGCATGGCAGCCCGAAAACTTGACTCACTTGTGAAGAATTGCGGATTTCAAGGACTCTGGCCGGTTTCGGGTTCGGCGCGGAGTTCTTCGCCGGACTCGACCCAGCGGACGGCGTAGCGCATGAGGGCTGGGGAATCGGGGAGGCCGAGCTTTTCGCGGATGTGGGCGCGGTGGGCGTCGACGGTACGGGGACTGATGTGCAACTGCTCGGCGATCTCATGGGCGCTCTTGCCGTGCCCGACCAGTTCGAAGACCTCGAACTCACGGTCGGTGAGGCGTTCGAGGCGGGAACGGGGCTTGGAATCGCGGGATCTGGAGAGGGCCCCGAGGATGTGAGCGGACGCCTGATCGCTGAGGAAGATTCCACCGTCGAGGATTTTGCGCATGGCATCCACAAGGACATGGGCGGCGGACTCCTTCATGATATAGCCCCTGCCGCCGGCGCGGATGACGCGCTCGGCGTAGAGCATCTCGTCGTGCATGGAAAGGACGAGGATCGCCACTTTCGGGCACAGCGACCGCAAATCCTTGATGAGTTCGAGTCCGTTCTTGTCCGGGAGGGTGAGGTCCATCAGCACGAGGTCCGGCGTCAAGGCGGGAATGGCATCGAGCGCTTCTGCGGCGGTTCCGACCTCGCCGCAGATCTCGAAGTCTTCGTGACGCCGGATGAGGTGGGTCAGTCCCTCGCGGAGCATCGGGTGGTCGTCGACGATGAAGATACGGTTCATGCCATTCGCGCTCCTAGCGTTGCCGCTTATGGGGGAGTTGTCCATCTTCGATTTCGGGAGGTGGCGCTGGTTTCAGGGCGGTTGCCC
>CAYPUM010000406.1:0-1058 GCA_964413545.1 uncultured Roseibacillus sp.
GAGTCCCGGGCCGGCATGTTTGCGCGACTCGAGCAGGTTTGCGCCTCGGCGAGTTCCCTGCAAAGGGACAAGGAGGCGGGGCAGCCGTCCCTCTTTGAGCCGTCGAACCTCGGAGGGGGCGCCGCGCAGGAGGCGCGGGACGGGGGGGACGTCGAGGAATGGCCGAAGGATGAACGTCTCGAACACGAGAAGGAGCTCCTTGGCTTCTACGTCACCGGCCATCCTCTGGACAAGTATCGCGGCGTGGTCGACTCCGACCGCTTCTGCCAACTGGGACTGCTCGACGAGCTTGAGATCCGCAACGGGCGGGAGACCTTTTCATTTGCCGGCATGATTCGCAATGCGGAGCACCGCACCACGCGGGCCGGCAAACCGTTCGGGATCCTGACCCTCGAGGATTTCACGGGGACCTCCGAAGTGCTTTGCTGGAGCGAAACCTACGCCCCGGCCCGGAAAAATGGATTGCTGGAGGCAGGCAAGGTGGTCGCGCTCAAGGGGGTGGTGACGATCGACGACCGGACGGAAAAGCGCAAGATAACCGCCGCCGGCCTGAAGGAACTCAAGGCGCGGCAGGGACGCCGCAACGGGAACGGCCCCCTTGAACTGACGATCTGGCTGGCACGCAGCGACACCGAGGATCTCGTGCAGATCCGGAACCTTCTGCGATCCCATCCCGGGAAGACGCCGGTTGTCCTGCATTTCCAGAGCGGGACCGGGAGGCGCGCCACCGTCGAGTGCGGCAGCGCCTTCAAGGTGCAACGGTCGCCCGGCCTCGAACGGGCTCTCGCCAGATGGGGCGGCTGACCGCCGGGGCACAGGCGTTGATTCGCGGGCTGGCCGCCGCGAAAATGCGGGCTGGATATCGGCCGGGGCGACCCGTTCAATGGGAACCCGTCATGATGGAATGGATCGACCCCCTGTTCGCCGTGATCCTGCCGGTGGCCCACCTCGCGGGGGCGACGGCCGTGACGATCCATGCCGTGCTGAAGAAGCGCGAGAGCCGCACCGTTGTGGCGTGGGTGGGCCTGGCATGGATGGCCCCGATCCTCGGGAGCGTG
>CAYPUM010000406.1:1068-3956 GCA_964413545.1 uncultured Roseibacillus sp.
ATCGAACGGAAAGGAACCTCGCTGGGGCTCGACAAGATGCTGGAAGCGCTCGACTTTCCGCCCCCGCGCGAAGAAGAGATGATGCGCCTCAAGGAGGTCATCGAGCGGCACCCCACGATTGTCTCGATGGTGCGGCTGGGGACGCGGGTGACGGGACGGCGGATCATGCGCGGCAACCGGGTCGAGCCGTTGTGCAACGGAGACGAGGCCTTCCCCGAGATGGTCGCGGCGATCGAGGCGGCGGAAGAATCGGTGACGCTCTTGAGCTACATCTTCGACAGTGACCGCGCCGGGGACCGCTTCCTCGAGGCCTTGCAGCAGGCCGTCGGGCGGGGGGTGGAAGTGCGGGTGCTGATCGATCACGTGGGCGCGCGTTACAGCAAGCCGAGCATGGTGAAACGCCTGCGGGCGGCCGGCATCCGGGTCGAGACGTTTCTGAAGCCGGGGGGGATCGTGCGGTTCCGGTATCTGAACCTCCGCAACCACCGCAAGATCATGGTGGTGGACGGACGGGTGGGATTCACGGGAGGAACCAACATCCGCGAAGGGCACTGTCTCGAACTGGCGCCGGCCTTCCCGGCGCAGTGCCTCCATTTCAAATTCGAGGGACCGGTCGTGGCGCATCTGCAGGAAGCGTTCGCCATCGATTGGGCCTTCACCACCGGCGAACGCCTGACGGGACAACCATGGTTCCGTCAGCTCGCGTTCCGCGGCGATGTGGCGGCGCGCGGCATCTCCGACGGACCCGACGAAGACCTCGACAAGATGGCGGAAATCATCCTTGGGGCATTGGCGGCCGCCGCCCGGCATGTGCGCATCGTCACGCCATACTTCCTGCCGAGCGACGTCATCCACTACGCATTGGTCACCGCCGCGATGCGCGGCATCGAACTCGACATCGTCCTGCCGGCCAAAAACAACATCGCCATCGTCGATTGGGCCAGCGCGGCGCAGATGCCTCTCCTGCTGCAAAAAGGGTGCCGGATCTACCGTACCCCGGGCCCGTTCGACCACACCAAGCTCATGACGGTCGACGGGTTGTGGTCGCTGGTGGGCTCGACGAATTGGGACGCCCGGAGCCTGCGGCTGAACTTCGAATACAACGTCGAATGCTACGACGAGGCTTTCACGGAACGGCTCGAGCGGTTCATCGACGACAAGATCGCGAAGGCGCGCCCGGTGAGGCTCGAGGAGATCGCGGGGCGCTCGCTCCCGTTGCGTCTTCGAGACGGCCTTGCGCGCTTGCTGTCGCCCTACTTGTGAGGGCTTTCGATGTTTCGTCCGTGGCGCGGCGGACCGGGTCTTGGGCGGCTCGACGAGCCCCCCTGACGGGCTGGCGCGTTGCGGCGCCGCGGATCTGATTCATAGTTGCAGCATGTTCGAGGCCGGGCAAGCGGTCGGGTGGGGAGGGACGGTTCTGGTGGGCGAATTCGAGTCGCTTCCCGAGGCGCACGAATACGCCCTGGTGGTGCTTGCGATGAACCTCGACTGCTGGATCAAGCTCGAGGCCGGGGGCGGGCGTTACGGAATCCATGTCGAGGCGGCGTATGAGGCGGCGGTCCGGGACGAGTTCGCGCTCTACGAGGCGGAGCAAGCCGAGGTGGAGGAAAAGGTCGAGCCGCCGGTGTTTGAAGCGGGCATGGGCTGGGCGTTTCTCTGGGTGTGCGCCCTGGTGACGGTGTTCATGCTTCAGGATTCGTATCCCGCACTGACGGACCGGTTCTGCAACTCGAGCCTGGCCGTCTTCGAGGGCGGAGAGTGGTGGCGCCCGTTCACGGCGCTTTTCCTCCACGGCAGTTTCCAGCACCTCCTCGGGAACATCGCGATCGGAGGGATCTTCTGCGTTCTGGTGGCGCACTCGGTGGGCCCGGCCCTCGGATGGGGACTCATCATGGCGAGCGGGCTGGCGGGGAACGTCACGACCGCCCTGATCCATTACCCGCAACGGTTCTCGTCCCTCGGCGCGTCCACCGCCACCTTCGGCGCGCTGGGGATTCTCGTCGGAACGGGGGCGGTTCTCGCGTGGAGGTTGCGCTCGTATCGCAAACTGGGCGGCGTCCTCGTGCCGCTGGCGGCCGGCGGGGTGCTGCTGGGCTGGTGGGGCGCCGGCGGCCCGCAGACCGATGTGCTCGCTCACGTTGCGGGCTTCGGGTTCGGAAGCGTTTTCGGAGTGGCGGCCTACGGGTGGCAGCTCCACCGGACGGAGAGCGATGATGAATGACGAAGGGCCAATGACGAATGACGAATGACGAAAGGGCCGATGACGAATGACGAAAGGGGAAAGGCATTCGTCATGTTGCCCGCAAGGCCATTCGGTCCGACGGGGGCGTCGGTCCTGCGGCGTCCTCGACAACGAACAACCGGCAAGCCCTCTCCTGCCTTGGCAGGGGCGGCGGCGGTTGGTATGGCGGCGTCCGTGGACCGGGAAGAACGCCAATTCCTCCTTCGGCATCGCGCCCACGATGTCGAGCACATCCTGCGCCGGTGGCGGACCGTGGCGCGGAAGGCGGGGCTCGTCATGCGGGAACTGGCCGAGGTGGGCGGATACCCGGTCACGGTGCTCTCACGGGACGAGGACGGCGGCCAACCGTCCGGGCTCTACCTCAGCGCGGGCGTCCACGGCGACGAACCGGCCGGGGTCCTCGGCCTGCTCGGATGGGCGGAGCGAAACACGCCCTTCCTGAAATCGCGGCCGGTGGTGATCTTTCCTTGCCTGAACCCGTGGGGGCTGTTTCATAACTCGCGGTTCGATCCGGCCGGGCGGGACTTGAACCGGAGCTTCGATCGCCGCCGGATCGCGCCGGTCCGCCAGTGGCGCGTCTTCATGCGGGGGCGCCGCTTCGGGTTGGCCGTGGTCCTGCACGAGGACTACGAATCCCGTGGTATTT
>CAYPUM010000407.1:0-3950 GCA_964413545.1 uncultured Roseibacillus sp.
AGAACGCGAACAACCATGAAAAGGCGTACGCCCCCCGCCACGACTCCGGACCGGCAAGCAGCAGCGCAAAACTCAGGACCGTCCCGACCGCCGCGACCATCCCGCAGATCCTGCGAAAAGCCGCCACCCGGCCGCCCCGGAGCTGTTCGCCGTCGACCGGTATCTCTGCTGATGTGACGAAGTGAGCCATGCCAATGATCAATTGCCGCCGGAGGCGGCGGTTTCAGGCGGCGACGGCGAACCCGCGGCCGAACCCGCCCCCTGCAGGGCGCGGACGTATGCCACGATCGCCCACCGGTCGCGAACCGGGATGCTGGCGCCGTATGCCCCCATCAATCCCCTGCCGTGGGTGATGACGTTGAAGATCGCCCCGTCCGGGTACTGGTCCCTCCCGAAGCGCGGCTCCCGGAGGTTCGCGATCTGGACGTCCATGTAGCGGCTCACCACCCCGAGGCCGTTGCCCGACTCGCCGTGGCAGATCGCGCAGAAGATGGCGTAACGGTCCGCCCCGCGCCGCATGAACGGGGCGATGCCGCCCGCCTCGAGTCCCAACTCCACGGGCAGCCCGTTGGCGAAGTAGTCGTCGATGGCGCCGGTGAAGTAGTGGCCGCTTCGCCCCTCGCTGAACTCGAGCCGGAAGATCCGGTTCCCGATCCTCCGGGGGACGGTCCCCTGCACCGGCCGGCGCGCCCCCATCCCGTCGCGGAAGAAGCGGCTCGACTCCTGCGCCTGCACGTAGTCCTGCTCGTCCATGTCCGGGAAGACGCGGAACGGGCGCCGCACGAACTTCTGGCCGCGGAAGCCGAGCACTCCCATCGTCAGGACCGCGATCGCAAGAAAACCGGGCAGGAAATACCTCATCACTACTACGTGCGCCGTGGTTTCATCGCCGTTCCTCCTCGACCAGCTCGATGTTCCGCCCGCCGGCCTCCTCGAGGAACGCCTTCGTCCCCTCCGCCGAGAAGCGCGGGTCCCGCGCCTCGATCGCCAGGAAAAACCCGTCGTCCGTGGCCCGGTGGATCTGGCGGCTCGCGAAAACCGGATGGTGCAGCCGCGGCAATTGGCACAAGGCCAGCAACCCGAACAAGGCCGTGAACCCCGCAAACAACACCGTCAACTCGAACATGATCGGAAAAAACGCCGGCACCGTGAAGATGTTGGCCGGCTTGCCCTGCACCACCGTCGGGTAAATCACCACCTGCGTGATGTAGGCCAGCAGAAAGGCCGTCGCCAGACCCGCCGCCCCGCCGAAAAACACGAAATACGGCAGAATCGAGCGCCGCAACCCCATCGCCCGGTCGAGCCCGTGGACCGGAAACGGCGTGAAGCAGTCCCACTTCCGGAAGCCCGCGTCGCGCACCTTCTCCGCCGCCTTGTAGAGGGCGGAGGCGCTCTCGAACTCGGCCACGTACCCGTAAACGCGTGTGACGGTGGTGCTCATCAGACTTCGGCGGTTCCCCTGGAAAGTTCGCGCTGGTATGCGGCCTCCTTCAGCACCCCCTCGTCGGGGCGGGCCTTCTTGTCGTCGTAGTGCGGGTCGCTCTCCTCCTTCGCCCACTTCACTTCCGCGATGTTGATGCACGGCAGGAAGCGCAGGAACAACAGAAAGAGACTGAGGAAGAGCCCGATCGTCCCGATGAAGGTCCCGATGTCCACCCAGGTCGGATAGAACATCTTCCAGTCCCCCGGCAGAAAACTCCGCGTCAGCGTGGTCACGATGATCACGAAGCGCTCGAACCACATCCCGGCATTCACGCACATCGCCACCCCCATCACGATCCACATGTTCTCCCGACAGTGGCGGATCCAGAACAACTGCGGCGCAAGGACGTTGCAGGCCATCATCGCCACGTAGGCCCACCAGTAGGGGCCCGTGATCCTGAACCAGAAGGCATCCTTCTCGTAGGGCAGGCCCGAGTAGAACGCCGTCACAAGTTCCATGATGTAGGCGTAGCCCACGATCGATCCCGTCAGGAGGATGATCTTCGCCATGTTGTCGATGTGCTTCTGCGTGATCAGGTCCTCGAGTCCGTAAATGAAGCGCGCCGGCACCATGATGGTGAGCACCATCGCAAAGCCCCCGAAAATCGCCCCCGCCACGAAATACGGCGGGAAGATGGTGGTGTGCCAGCCCGGCACGATCGAGGTGGCGAAGTCAAACGACACCACCGAGTGCACCGAGAGCACCAGCGGCGTCGAAAGCGCCGCCAACAGCAGATAGGCCGTCTCGTAGTGGCTCCAGTGCCGGTTGCTCCCCCGCCAACCGAGCGCAAAGACCCCGTACAACACCTTCCGGACCCCCGCCCGGCAGCGGTCCCGGATCGTTGCCAGATCCGGCACCATCCCCAGAAACCAGAAGATCAGCGAGATCGTGAAGTACGTCGAAACCGCGAACACGTCCCACAGCAACGGCGACTTGAAGTTCTGCCAGATGGCGTTGGCATTCGGGATCGGCGCCAGATACCACGCCATCCACACCCGCCCGACGTGGAAGGCCGGAAAGATCCCGGCGCAGATCACCGCGAAGATCGTCATGGCCTCCGCCGCCCGGTTGATCGAGGTCCGCCAGTTCTGCCGCGTCAGATACAGAATCGCCGAAATCAGCGTCCCGGCGTGCCCGATCCCGATCCAGAACACGAAGTTCACGATCGCCCACCCCCACGGGACCCGGTTCGAGTTGCCCCACACCCCCACCCCGGTCGAGACGAGATACGTCAGGCCCCCGCCGACCCCGATCACCGCCATGAGGAGCGTCGGGATGAACAGCGCCCACCAGATGCCCGGTTGCCGGCCTTCGATCACGCCGCACACGCGCTCCGTGATCCAGTGGTAGGAGCGCTTGTTCAGAACGAGCTTCTCGCGTTCGAGGACGGGGATCTTCACGCCCCGTTCGGAAGCTCCGCTCTGGTCTCTGGCTGCGGTGTCAGGCATCGGCTGGCTGTCGATCAGGCGAGGTGGATGGTCGCGACGCCCCGGTAATCCGCGTCCGGCATCTCCGGGTTGGGATTCTTCACGCGCGCCAGGTAGCTGGTCCGGGGCAGGGTCCCGATATACTTGAGAAGGTCGTAGTTGCGGGCGCTCTTCTTGGCGCGGGACACCAGCGAATCCGCGTGCAGCAGGTTTCCGAACGAGATGGCATCGGTCGGGCAGGCGTCCTGGCAGGCGGTCCGCACCGCCCCCGGCGGGACCCGGAGTTCGTCAAAGCCCGCCGCCGCCTTCGTCGAATCGCCCGTCTCCAGCGCCTTGGCCCGCAACACCTGGTTCCGCGCGATCTTCGAGGCCTCGATCCGCTGCACGCAGTAGGTGCATTTCTCCATCACGCCCCGCATCCGCACCGTCACGTTCGGATTGCGCTGCAGATGCGGGCCGGTCCCTTCCTGCTTCCTGCCGAACGGCCCATGGTAGAGGTTGTGCTCGAGCAGCGGATTGCGCTTGTTGTAGTCGAAGTAGTTGAACCGGCGCGCCTTGTAGGGGCAGTTGTTGGCGCAGTAGCGGGTGCCGATGCAACGGTTGTAGGCCATGACGTTGAGGCCCTCCTCGTTGTGCACGGTGGCGTTGACCGGGCAGACCGTCTCGCACGGGGCGTTTTCGCACTGCACGCAGGCCACCGGCTGCGGGACACATTCCGGGTTGTTTCGCGCCCATTCCGGAGCGGGCTTCTTCCTGGCGGTCCCGTCTTCCTCCTTCACCGTCTCGAGGCGCCCGTGTTTGCGGGCGTATTTCGGGGCGGCGTAGTAGCGATCCATGCGGATCCAGTGCATTTCGCGGCCGTTGGCGACCTCCGTTTTCCCGGCCACCGGGATGTTGTTCTCCGCCTGGCAGGCCACGAGGCAGGCATTGCACCCGATGCAGGTGTTGAGGTCGACGGTCATCCCCCACTGGTGCATCGGGTCGGAGATCAGGTCGGCGTGCTTGCGCTCGTTGTCCTCCCAGATCTTCGAGGCCTTCCG
>CAYPUM010000408.1:0-3933 GCA_964413545.1 uncultured Roseibacillus sp.
ACCTTGCCGCCACCGACCGGGACCAGCGCGCAGCCCTCATCTTCGAGGGATTCGAAAGGATGTGACCCGCGGCGGAGGCCGCCCGGCCGGTCATCTTCCGGCGCGGCACGGCCTCGGACCGGTCGATCCCGCCGCAGCGGGAGGCGGTGATCACGGTGGCCGATCGCGTGAAGCGACACCTCCCCCCGTCATCCGTATTCACTCCCCGAAGTCGCGGGAATGCGGCCCACTCTTCAGGAACCTGACTCGTTTGTGACGAATCCTGCACCTCAAGGACTCTGGCGGAACCCGGGATCCGCCCCGCGGGGCTTTGCGCCCTTGCCTTTCCCGCCATCGCGCATAATGTCCGGCGTCGTGCGGCGCCCTCGCTCGCCCGGCAATCACCCCGCGCCCGGGTGCGACGATGTCTTCCGACCCGTCCCACGTCCCGGAATCAGATCAACCATGCTCGATGAAATGACCAACCACCCGCTCCCCCCCGCCCCGAGGCATTTCCGGCCACCACGCCTCCGGCCCATGAAGACCCTCCTGATCGCCGGTTGCATGGCATTCATCTGGTCCGCCGGCGCGGCGGAACTGCGAACATGGATGTCGGTCAAGGGAACCACCTTGGAAGCAAAACTCGTGCGATACGACCCCGAAAAGGAGGAAGTCTACCTCAGCGTCCTGAAGCCAAAGCCAAGGGAACTGAAACTCAAAGCCTCGGATCTCAGCCTCGCCGATCGCCAGCACCTCGTGGAATACGCCAAGGCCGACCCGAAAATCCTGACCGCCGGAGATCTCGAAGTCCCGGAGGAAGACGTGCGAATCGACAAGGCCACGTTCGAACGGCTCGACAAGAAACTCTCTCTCACCGGGGCCACCGATCCCGTTTTCGACCTGATGCGCACCGAGCATTTCCTCGTGGCTTACTGCGGCAAAGTGCGCCCGAACTCCATGGCCGAAATCGCGGAACGCCTCTGGCACGGCTCGGCGTTCCATCACATGGACTTCCGCGTCGACTGGGGCGACGAGCGCATGCTGATCGTGCTCGTCGACGGAGAGGATGTCTTCAAGCACGTCGGGGATTGGTACAAAAAGCACCTCGCGGACGCCGGCTTCGACCAGCAGGCCAACCGGATCGGCATGCTCTGGGACAAGCTCCAGTCCACCACCATTCGCCTCCCCGACGAGGTGGTCGAGGAACACAAGGTGTTCGATCACGCCCCCATCTTCAACGTCAAGGACCGCAGCCGCTATCGCAAGGTCTTCGCTCCATTCCCGACCCATGGAATCGCGGGCCGCATCCTCGCCCGCCAGATCGGCGGCATCACCGACTACGGCCAGCGGGGATACTTCGCCATCGTCACCGGACACGCCTACTACAAGGAAATTCAGCTCGCGGGCAAGACGGAGACGCGCCTGATCGATGCGGACGCCTACGAAGGCAACGAAATCGCCCAAGCCCGCGGGTTCGAGGACGGAACCTCATGGGCGCGCAGCCTCCGGAAAATGGTCCGCCGCGGCAAACTCGAGCCGAAGCTGGAGCCCCTCCTCGCAATCGAGAACGCCGTCAATCTGACGCCCGAGCAGCTCGTCATGATCTACTCCTTCGCTTACTACATGCAGAGCACCCCGGAGCGTGTCTCGGCCTTTGCCACGCTCGTCCGGCGCGCCGCGATCTCGAACCAGATCCCGGCCTCGATCGAAATCGCAAGGATCTTCGGCTTCAAATCCGTCGAAGCCCTCGAAAAGGACTGGATCGAATTCATTGAAAGCAGAGATTTCAAGTAAATGAAGTTCACTGGCATGCCTGTGATGAACCGCCCCTTGGCGGCCGGGGCGGCGCTCCTGCTGGCGGTCACCGCGCCCGCGCAGAAGGAAGACCTCCAATACCGTGTCTTCCGGAATGCCGAGGGCGCGGAGATCAGCGCCGCGGTCGTCGAGAAAACCGACAAGGACGTGCTCTTCCTCCTCGAAAATGGAAAGCGCGCCCGCGTCGCCATCGACAAACTCAGCGAGGAAGACAAGGAATTCGTCAGAAACTGGTCCGAAGCCGAGGCCAAGTTCCTCCTCAAGTGCCGCGGCCTCACGGTCCGCGAACTCCTCGAGCTGCGCGGCTACGAGTCGTTCCCTTTCACCCTCGAACGCAACTCGATCCTCGTCGAAGGCATGCTCAACGGGAAAAAAGGGTCCTTCCTCATCGACACCGGCGCCGGAACAAGCGTCCTGCACGTGAAATACGCCACCGGCGCCGGATGCAAGGTGGGCCGCATGGGTGAAGAGACCATCTACGGCATCGCGGGAGACGCCCCCGCCGCATGGGCCGAGGTGGCGGAACTCAAAATGGGCGAGGCGGTGCTCAGACAACGCAGAATCCTCGCCACCGACCTCACCAACGGCCTGCCGGGCGGGGTGAGGGCCGGACAGGACGCCATCTTCGGCGCCGATTTCCTGCACCAACTCGACGCCGTAATCTCCTACAAGGAACGGCGCATCTTCCTCCGCCCGGACTTGTCGGACGAAACCGAACTCGATGACATCGACCACGACCCGGACGAACGATCCGAAAAGCTGACCTTCCGGTTGTTCAAGCTCAAGGACGGCAAGACCCTGCGCGGCCGCGTGAAAAGCAAGACCTCCACCGGTGTGACCCTGACCCTCGTGGACGGGTCCGACCGAAGCTTCTCGGTGGCCCGCTTCAGCGATGAAGACCAAACCTACATCTTCCAATGGAGCAAGGAGGCCGCCATCTTCATGCAGCACTGCCGCAGCCTCTCGGTCGAAAAAATGCTCACCCTGCGCTCCTACCAGAGCTTCCAATACGAACGGCGCGGAAATCACATCTTCGTCGACGGAACCCTGAACAAAAACCCCGTGACCTACATGATCGACACCGGCGCGGAATCAAGCGTGCTCCACGTCTGGGCCGCCAACAAACACAACTGCCGGGTCGGCCCCATGGATCGCGAGGTGTTCGGAATCGGCGGCAAGGCCCCTGCCGCCGTCACCGAAATCGACGAACTGACCATGGGTGACGCCGTCTTGACGAATCGCAAGGTGCTCTCGGTCGATCTCGCACGGTTCATGGACGACGACAAGCTCGGCTACGTGGGAATCTTCGGCGCGGATTTCATGCGCGAACTGGACGCGGTGATCACCTATCGCGAAAGCCGCGTCTTCCTGCGGCAGCAGTAGGATCCCGCCCCGCCCGTGCAAGGCAACTACTTCGCGGCCCTTCCGGTGCGCACCCCGGGGGCGTTCCTCGAAGCTCTCCGGGGCTCCGCCCCGCCGGGCCTGCGCTGGTTCCATCCGGACGATTTGCACCTCACCCTCGCCTTCTTCGGCAAGGAGGACCCGCACCGCATCCCCGCTCTTCTCGAAATCATGGCGCGGATCGCGTTTGACGAGAGAGCCGTCACTCTCGGCCCCCTCCGGGCGCTGCCGCGGCCCCGGCGGTTCTCGGCCCTCTCCTTCGAGGTCGCCGCGGGGGCGGCTGAGATCGAAAACTGCATCAAAACATGGCGCGGCCCCCTTCTCGAAACCGCCCGCTGTCCGCCGGACCCCCGGACGCCCCTGCCTCATCTCACCGTCGCCCGGCCCGACCGCAAACACCCCGCCTGCCGGCCCCGCGCGATCCTCGACTGGTTGCAGAGCCTCGAACCCCCGTCGGATCAGGTCCACGTCCTCCCGCCCGCCCTCTACGGATGGTCGCCCGAACGCCCGCGGCGCCAATTCCGCATCATCCGGGCCTGCTGAGTCCGCCCTCCGGCGCCGGGAGTGCTCCGCCCGGCCTGCCGCCCCCATCGATCGCGCGGCCTCCCGCCTTGGCGAAGACAGGTCCCTCGTGCCGTCACTCAAGGCCTCCGGACCACGCCGCCGGGACGCCGGCGTCCACCCGCGATCCCACGCCCTCAGCTTGCCAGAAACAGAAGCGAATCCGCCATCCGGTTG
>CAYPUM010000409.1:0-3920 GCA_964413545.1 uncultured Roseibacillus sp.
GAGCTACGCCGTGGAGCAGGACTTCACCGGGAGGGCCCACGAGCGGGCCATCGCCGTGGGCATCGGGATCGGTTCCGGGTACCTTTTCCCGACCAGCTTCGAGCAGGAGGTCTTCAGCGACCTGACCGGCGAGCGCGGCGTTCTGATGGGCGCCCTCGCGGGCGTCATGGAAGCCCAGTATGACACCCTCCGCGAACACGGCCACAGCCCCAGCGAGGCCTTCAACGAGACTGTCGAGGAACTGACCGAAAGCCTGATCCGGCTGGTTGGCGAGAGAGGCATGGACTGGATGTATGCGAACTGTTCGGCCACCGCCCAGCGCGGCGCCCTTGACTGGAAACCCAGGTTCAAGGAGGCCACCCTGCCTGTCTTCAAGGAACTCTATGAGCGTGTCGCCTCCGGCAAGGAGTGCGCAAGGGTGCTCGAAGCCTGCGGTGCGCCCGACTACCAGGAGCAACTCGGCAAGGAACTCGCCGAGATCGGCAATTCCGAAATGTGGCGCGCCGGCAAGGCCACCCGGGAACTGCGGCCGAAGGAGGAACGCCAGCCCCTCCCCGCCGGCACACGGGGGGTTTCCGGGCGCGATTCGAACTGACCCGGCCGCCATGCCGCACTATCGTTCCGCGACCACCACCGCCGGGCGCCACATGGCCGGCGCCCGCGCCCTGTGGCGCGCCACCGGCGTCAAGGAGGAGGACTTCGGCAAGCCCATCATCGGCATCGCCAATTCCTTCACCCAGTTCGTTCCCGGCCACGTCCACCTGAAGGACCTCGGCCAGCTCGTGATGGGCGCCATCGCCGGGGCGGGCGGGATCGGTCGCGAGTTCAACACCATCGCGGTGGACGACGGCATCGCCATGGGCCACGGCGGGATGCTCTATTCGCTCCCCTCGCGGGAATTGATCGCCGACGCCGTGGAATACATGGCCAACGCGCACTGCATCGACGCCCTGGTGTGCATCTCGAACTGCGACAAGATCACGCCCGGCATGCTCATGGCGGCGCTGCGCCTCAACATCCCCGCCGTCTTCGTGTCGGGAGGCCCCATGGAAGCCGGCGTGACCACCGTCAACGGCCGGGAGATGAAACTCGACCTCGTCGACTCGATGATCGCCGCCGCCGACTCGAACGTCAGCGATGCCGACAGCGAGAGCATCGAGCGCCATGCCTGCCCGACCTGCGGGTCGTGCTCCGGGATGTTCACCGCCAATTCCATGAACTGCCTCGTGGAGGCCCTCGGCCTTGGCCTGCCCGGCAACGGCTCGGTGCTTGCCACCCACGCCGCCCGCCGGGAGCTGTTCGTGGAGGCCGGCCGCCGCATCGTCGCGATCACAAGGCGTTACTACGAACAGGGTGACGAGAGGGTCCTGCCGCGCTCCATCGCTTCCTTCAAGGCCTTCCAGAACGCCATGAGCCTCGACATCGCCATGGGCGGTTCGACCAACACCGTCCTGCACCTTCTGGCCGCCGCCCGGGAGGCCGGGGTCCCCTTCACCATGAAGGAGATCGACGACCTTTCCCGGCGCGTGCCCCATCTCTGCAAGGTGGCGCCGTCGACCCCCCTGTATCACATGGAGGATGTCCACCGCGCCGGCGGCATCATGGCCCTCCTCGGCGAACTCGACCGCGCCGGGTTGCTGCACACCGACTGCCCGACGGTGCACGCCCCCACCCTCGGGGAGGCTCTCGGGGAATGGGACGTCCGCAACACGCCGAGCGAGAAGGCCCGCGCCTTCTACCTCGCCGCCCCCGGCCGCCGCCCTTCCCAGGAGGCCTTCAGCCAGGACAAGCAGTGGGACTCCCTCGATCTCGATCGCGAAGGCGGCTGCATCCGCGACCTCGACCACGCCTACAGCAGGGACGGCGGCCTCGCGGTGCTCTACGGGAACCTCGCCCCGGACGGCTGCATCGTGAAAACCGCCGGAGTCGACGAAGCGTGCCACACCTTCAAGGGACCCGCCCGGATCTTCGAAAGCCAGGAAGACGCCGTGAGCGGCATCCTCGGCGGCAATGTCAAGGCCGGCGACGCCGTCATCATCCGGTATGAAGGCCCCAAGGGCGGCCCCGGAATGCAGGAAATGCTCTACCCGACCAGCTACCTCAAATCCGTGGGCCTCGGCACATCCTGCGCCCTCGTCACCGACGGCCGCTTCTCCGGCGGAACCTCCGGCCTCTCGATCGGGCACGTCTCCCCCGAAGCCGCCGCCGCCGGCCCCATCGCCCTCATCGAGGAAAACGACCCCCTCGAAATCGACATCCCCAGCCGCTCGATCCGCATCGCCATCCCCGACGAAGAACTCGAAGCGCGGCGCAAGACAATGGAAGCAAAGGGCGCGGGCGCATGGAAACCCGCCAATCGTCAGCGCGAGGTCACCCCGGCCCTCAAGTTCTACGCAAGGATGACCACCAGCGCCGACAAGGGCGCGGTGCGAAATCTCGCCCTCCTCGACTGACGCCGGCATTCCCCCTGAACGCCGTAGTCCGTGTTCCGCCGGGTCAGGATTCTCCCCAAGACCGGGGATTCGCAGCGCCTCGCCGCCCCAAGGACCGGCCCCGTGTGAATTTTTGAAAGAATCGGCCGCCGCCTTGCGGGGCGGGTTGCTGCTTGCCAGAGGCTGACGAAACCGTTAGGCACTGCGCCCGGAACCAGTGAAACAATGACCGAAGACCGCGCACACAAGCTATTGTTCTGGGGGTGCTTCATCGCCCTCGTGGCCACCTCGTTTGGTTTTATCACCCGCATGTTCTTGATGGAGGAGTTCAAGGTCCTCTTCAATCTCGACGACACCCAGGTGGGGCGGCTGAGAGGCGCCGGGTTATGGCCTTTTGGGGTGAGCATTGTATTGATCAGCCTCTTGATCGACAAGGTGGGCTACAAGAATGCGATGTGGTTCTCGATGATCTGCTACGGCGGGTACGCGCTCATGGCGTGGCTCGCCCATATGCAGGTCTCCGCCGAGGGACTCGAGGGCCAGGCCCTCGAGGACGCCCGCCACGGCGGGTACCTGAAGCTCTTCTGGGGCAGCATCCTCCTCGGCCTCGCGAACGGAACGGTCGAGGCCTACATCAATCCCGTGGTGGCGACCATCTTCAGCAGGGAGAAGACGAAATGGCTCAACATCCTGCATGCCGGCTGGCCGGCGGGCCTTGTGATCGCCGGGGTCCTGGTGATCGGGATGGGCGATATGCCCTGGATCACCAAGATCCTGCTCATCCTGATTCCCGCCGTGATCGCTCTCTTCATGCTGGCCACCGCGAAGTTCCCGGTCAGTGAGCGCGTTGCTTCGGGGACCAGCTACCGCGAAATGCTCAGCGAACTCGGAATCATCGGAGCCTTTGTGGCCTTCGCGCTCATCAGCTTCGAGCTGGGCAACACGTTCGGCTGGTCGCCTGCCGTGCGATGGATCGTGGCGGGAGTCGCGGTGGTGGCCTACGCTGCTTATGCGCGCCACCTCGGCCGGATCTTCATGCTGTTCCTGATCGTGATCATGATTCCGCTCGCGATCACCGAATTGGGAGTGGATTCGTGGATCGGGGACTTGATGACCCCCGCCATGAAGGAAATCGGATTGGCGGGCGGTTGGGTGCTGGTGTACACCTCCGCGATCATGATGGTGCTGCGGTTCTTTGCCGGCCCCTTGGTTCACAGGTTGAGTCCGCTGGGGCTGCTTGCGATCTGCGCCTTTCTGGCGGCGGTCGGTCTGGTGGCGTTGTCAAGCGCGACCGGCGCCCTGCTGATTCTCGGGGCCGCCACCCTTTACGGGATCGGGAAGACCTTCTTCTGGCCGACGATGCTGGGGCTCGTATCCGAACAGTGCCCCAAGGGAGGCGCCCTGACGCTCAACGCCCTCGGCGGAATCGGAATGCTGAGTGTCGGCATCATCGGTGCTCCCCTGATTGGCATGTTCCAGAACAAGGAC
>CAYPUM010000410.1:0-3911 GCA_964413545.1 uncultured Roseibacillus sp.
AAATCGTGCGGGAGCGCGCAACGGATCGGGCCGGGAAGGGTTGAATCGGTGGAGATCCGGCTGCGGGATTGGATTGCTTGCCGGGGTTGAAATTGCTGCATTTCCAGCGTTATGAAAGGTCTTTCGCGCATTTTCGCGGTATTCCTCGCGGGGGCGGCGCTTGCTCCGGCGGAGGCGCCCCGGGCCGGCCGGGATGAGGGGGCAGCGGGAAGCGAACGCGGAGAAAGGGGGACGCACCGCAAGGAAAGGCGAGCCGGAGATGCCTCTGCCGTCATGATGCGGCGGCTCGACACCGACCGGAGCGGCGGGATCACTTACGAGGAGTTCTCAGCGTCGGAGAAGCTGCAGGCATTGCCGGAGAGGGGCCGGCGGCGCCTGTTCGACCGCCTTGACAAGGACGGGGACGGCGAGATCCGGCGGAAAGAGCTGCCGGGGCGCCGGATGCACCGCCCGCACTGGGATCCGAACCGGGACGGGCGGATTTCCCGCCGGGAGTTTCTCGAGAACCCGCGGCTGAGCAGGATGCCGCTGGAGGGACGGGAAGCAATGTTCCGGCGGATGGACCGGGATCAGGACGGATTTCTGACGAGGAGCGACTGGCGGGGCGGGCCGCACGGCTTTCCCCGGGGGAAGGGGCGGCCGCCCTTCCATTCTCCGGAAGTCTTCGCGGAACTTGACCGCGACGGCAACGGATCCCTCACCTTCGAGGAGTGGAAGAACCACGCCCGTCGTGCAGACCGCGATGAAGAGCGCCTCAGAGCACTGTTCCGGCGGCTTGACCGCAACGGCGACGGGCAACTCGACTCGGAGGACCGGCCCCAAGCGGGCGGCAGGCGGCCGAGGGGCTAGAAGGAGACCTCGAACCAGAGTCCGGCGAAGAGTTCGTTGCCGTCGCCGTCGAGCAGTTCGACGGAGCCGCCGAGAAAGGGGGAGACGGAAACGATGCGATTGATGTTGTAGGTGAAGGAGGCGCGGGCGTGCAGGTCGTTGAACCCGGAACGCTGGTAGTATCCGTCGACGACACTGAGGCCGCTGCGGACAGTGAGGAAGGCGTCGTCGGTCAGGCGCCCGGACCAGCGGGCTTCGGCATTGCCGTACCAGCCGGAGGCGGCGAAGTCGTGACGAGCCTCGGCGGTGAACGCCCAGTCGTCAGCGGGGAAGTAGCTCAGGTAGAGGCCGAGATCGAATCCGCTGCGGAAAAGGCTCTCGTCGAAGGAATGGTAAGCGAGGATTCCGCCGAGCGAGAAGCGGTCGGAGAGTGTGCGGCGGAGGTCGACAAGTCCGGAGAGTTCGGAAAAGTCGCTGGCGGCGCCGGCCGCGAACCAGCCGCCCATGTCGAGATAGAAATCGCGCCCGAGGGCGAGTTCGGACTCGACCTGGAAGTCGAGGACGGCGCCCGCGAGGTTGAAGCCGCGATAGACGTAGTCGCTTCGGATGCCGGTGACCGCTTCAATTCCGAGGGGGACGTCCCGGTCCGCCTCGGCGCCGGCCGCTCCGGAGGCAAGGAGGGCGGAGAGCGCGACGAAGAGCGGAAGGAGCTTCATGAGAGGAGGGCGGGTTGTCGGTTGTCGGTTGTCGGTTGTCGGCCGGGGCGCGGGTCAGGGGCTGGCGGGGGTTTTCGGTGATTCCTCGGCGGTGCTTTTGATGCGGAGGTCGCGGAGTTGGCGGGGGGCGGCGGGGGCGGGGCTGGCGGTCATGAGGTCCATTCCCTTGTTGTTTTTTGGGAAGGCGATGACTTCGCGGATGGATTGTTCGTTGGCGATGAGCATGACGATGCGGTCGAGGCCGAGGGCGATGCCGCCGTGGGGCGGGGCGCCGAATCGGAAGGCCTCGAGGAGGTGGCCGAACTGGGCGGAGGCGGCGTGTTCGTCGATTCCGAGGGCCCGGAACATGGATTTCTGGAGGGCGGGTTCGTGGATCCGGATCGAGCCGCCGCCGAGTTCCTGTCCGTTGAGGACGACATCGTAGGCTTGGGCGCGGAGGCCTTCGTATTGGCCGGCGTCGAGGGCGGCCTTGTCTTCATCGACGGGCCGGGTGAAGGGGTGGTGGACCGCGGCCCAGCGGTTTTCCTCTTCGTCGAATTCGAGCAGGGGGAACTCGGTGACCCAGAGGAAGTCGAGTTGATCGTTTTTGCCGGCGAGGAGGTTCTGCATGGCGGCGACTTCGAGGCGGATGCGGCCGAGGATTTCGCAGGCTCGCTGCCATCGGTCGGCCGCGAAGAGGATCAGGTCGCCCGGTTTGATGCCCATCGCGCGGCGGAGGCCGTCGAGTTCGCCGGGGGAGAAGAATTTCGTGATGGGGGAGCGCCAGGTCGAGGGGTCTTCGCCGCGGGCCTGGATGTAGGCCAGTCCCCGGGCGCCGCAGGCGGTGGCGAGGGCGGTGAGTTTCTGGACTTGGCCGGTGGTGATGTCGGCGAATCCGGTGGCGTTGACGGCCTTGACGACTCCGCCGCCTTTGAGAGCGTTGGCAAAGACCTTGAAGCCGCTCTCCGCGAAGAGTTCGCCGAGGTCGGTGAGTTCCATGCCGAAGCGGCGTTCGGGTTTGTCGGAGCCGAAGCGGTTCATGGCGTTCCGCCATGAGAGGCGTTCGAAGGGCCGGGGGATCTCGATTCCGCGGCCGGCCCGGAACATTTCCGCGAGGACGCCCTCGACGATCGTGATGATCTCGTCGGGGTTGGTGAAGGAGACCTCGAGGTCGATCTGGGTGAACTCCGGTTGGCGGTCGGCCCGCAGGTCTTCGTCGCGAAAGCAGCGGGCGATCTGGAAGTAGCGCTCGACGCCCGCCACCATGAGCAGCTGCTTGTATTGCTGGGGGGCTTGGGGAAGGGCGTAGAAGGCGCCGGGGTGGAGCCGCGAGGGGACGAGGAAGTCGCGGGCCCCTTCCGGGGTGGACTTCGACAGCACGGGGGTCTCGACTTCGATGAATCCCTTGCGGTCGAGGAAATCGCGGGCGGCCATGGTGGTGACGTGCCGCAGGCGGAGGTTGGCGGCGAGACGGGGGCGGCGGAGGTCGAGGTAGCGGTGCTTGAGGCGGAGGTCCTCGTTGGAAAGTTCCTTGTCGAGCTGGAAGGGGAGGACCTCGGCCTTGTTGAGCATTTCGAGGGCGGTGGCGACCACCTCGATTTCGCCGGTGGCGATGGCGTCGTTGACGGTGGATTCGCCGTCGATGACGGGGCGGGCTTCGACCCGGCCGCTGACCATGATGACGTCTTCAGGGCGCAGGGAATGGCTGAGGCGCGCTGCCTCGGGGTTCTCCTCGGGGCGGAAGACGGCTTGGGTGACCCCCTCGCGGTCGCGGATGTCGATGAAGATCACGCCGTGGTGGTCGCGCTTGGTGTTGACCCAACCGGTGAGCGTGACCGCTTGCCCGATGTGCTCCGGGCGAAGCTCGTTGCAGTGGTGAGTGCGCATGCTGGTGGGAATGGTAACGGCGGAGGGTCCGGAGGGGTTTCGAGGGATCAAGGTGTTCGGAAGGCGGGGGAGGGTCGACAAGGGTTGTTATGCCAACAGGGGACCGTCGGGTTGCGCGAGGCGTTGTTGAAGGCAGGCCACGGGGTCGGTGTTCGGGGCGAGGGACTCCTCGTGGCGTGAGGCCATGACCTTGAGCTTGAGTTCGGGGAACTCGCTGCCGACCACGACGGCGAAGCGGGCGAGGGCGTGGCCGGCGGCCTTGAACTGTCGGTTGACGCGGGCGGGGGCGAGCGGGAAGTCGGTCCGGATGCCCGCGGCGCGAAGATCGCTCACGAGGCGCATGGCGGCGGGGCGCTGCCCTTCGTCCGCGATCACGACGTAAACCTCGCAGGTCCGCTGGCGCTGGCGCCATGCCTGCATCCGGGCCAGGGCGTGCGGAGTTTCGTTCACCAGTTCCGCGATGACGCAGTCGCCCATGGCGAATCCCGTTGCCGGGAGGCC
>CAYPUM010000411.1:0-3902 GCA_964413545.1 uncultured Roseibacillus sp.
GGCCGCGTGCGCGAGATCCTCGCCGACGCCGTGGCCCGCCACTACGACGGCTGGATCGCGATCGAGCCCCACCTCGCCACCATCTTCCACGCCGCCGACGAGAAGGACGTCGAGCCCGAGCAGTGCTACCGCAGCTATGTCGACTACGGCCGCCGCCTCCAGACGATCGTGGCGGATCTGTGAAGTCCCGGGAATACACTAGCCCCGTTCCGCTACCACGTTGCATTCTGGCGCGAGCATGCCGCACCCGCACGAAGCCCCCGATGACGACGTCTCCCTCCGCCGGCAGGTGTTCGAGGTCTTGTCGCCCGCGGTGCGCGACGCCCTGCGCCGGCACTTGACCGCCGTCGCGGCCGCCCGGCTCGAGTTCGACCCACGGTTTCCGGAGACCGCCGCTCGCTGGGAGGCGTGGTGGGAGGGGCGGGCCGACCGGCCGCTGCTGGTCGCGCACTGCCGCCGCAATCCCGGGCGGGATCCCGGCAAGGCGTTCGCCTTGTTGGATGACCCCGAAGCTTACCTCGCATACCGGCGGCGCCAGGTGCTCGATACCCGGTACGTCGCCGACGGCGTCCCGTTCCTGCGGGTCGACATGGGACCGAACGCGCTCGCGACCTTTCTCGGGGTTCCGTGGAGGATCGACGATGCCACCGTCACCACCTGGCACCAGCATTCCCTCGAAGCGGAAGATCGGTGCTGGGACGACGACGGCCCCGTCATGCTCGACCCGGGGAACCCGTGGCTGCGGCAGTTCCTCGAAACCACCCGGCGCGTGGCGCGCGATGCCGCCGGACGATACCTCGTGGTCCTGCCCGACCTCTCCTGCGGAGCGGACCTCCTGGTGGCCATGCGCAGTCCCGCCATGCTTTGCCTCGACCTGCATGAACACCGCGCCGCCGTGCGCCGCGCCGCCCTGCGCACCGTGGCCGCCTGGGCCGAGGTCTACCGCATGACCGCCGAAACCATCGTCTCCGAGGGCGCCGGCTACATGCTCTGGCACAATATCTGGTCCGCGCAGCCCTACGACATCCCGGCCTGCGACTTCAGCAACCTCATCGGCCCGGACGATTTCGAGGAGGTCTGCCTCCCCGCCATTGAACTCCAGGCGGCCGCCATGCCCCGAACCTGCTACCATCTCGACGGACCGGAGTGTGCCCGCCACCTCGACGCGCTGCTCGCCGTCGATGCCATCGAAGCCGTTCAATACACCCCCGGCGCCGGCACCCCCTCCGCCCTCTCCGCCATCGACATCCTGCACCGCATCCAGGAGGCCGGGAAATCCCTCCTCGTCTTCCCACCGCCCGACGAAGTCGTCGAACTCGCCCGCATGCTCGACCCCCGGCGCCTCGCCATGTGGGTCCAGTCGCCCGGCGCCCCGCAGACCGCCGCCCGTCTCGCCCGCCACATCGCGGGCTGACGACCGAGAAGCAGGGCAGGGGTCAGCCCCCGGATTCAGGGCGTGCCGTACTCAACCTCGGTAGCGAAGAAGGTGATCTCCTTCGCGGTTTCACCGTTCTTCTGCTTCTTCGCGGTTTCGCCGTCCTGGCGCTCCTCCACGGGAGTGGCGCACTCGTCGTTTCCATGCTCTTTGCCGCTGTTGGCGCAGAAATCGAGCAGCTTTGCGACCGCGAAACCCTTGAGCTGGACCGGCTTGCCCGCGGCATTGGTGTCGAACTTGAAGGCATTGTCCTTCGCCCTGACGAGCGCGAAGAGGTCGCCCTTCTCGTATTTGCCGTCGGCGATCCACATCTTGCAGCCGCTCTTGCAGGCGCCGATGACGGTGCCCTTGAGCAGGACCTGCTTCTTCTGCAGCATATCGATTTCCTTGGCCAGTTCGGCAAGGGTGTAAGTGCGCGCGGCCTTTTCTTCCTTCGGTGCGGCGTGGGCCGCGACGGTCAGGGGAAGGACGAACGCAAGGGAAAGCACCAGATGTCTACAACTCGTTTTCATCGCAATGGTCATGGTCCAAATTGGATGGCGCACTCTTCACCCGTCTCTTCGCGAGTTCAACACCAAATCGCGCCGCCCGGCGAAAAGGTCGCTCCGCCGGGTGTTCGAGGCCCGCGGCAACGGCCTCTGACGGCGGCCGTCACAGCAGCTTCCGCTTCCTGATGCGGAAGTACATGACAATGCCCGTGATGGAGAGGACCACCAGGACCCCTCCAAGGATGTCGTAGAGGATCCGCCCCCACAGGCTCCCGAAGAACTCCCCGTTATGCAGGTCGATCACGACCCACATTACCGGCACGCTGTGCGCCTCTTCGGGGAAGAGATCGCCGAGGCCCTGGGATTCACGGGTGCGGTCAAGCCGCTCCTGGTATTTGCCGGGAAGGATGCTGGTGGGAATCCGGCCCTCGCGAAGAAATCGGAAGTCATGGTGATGGTTGTAAAGGATGCCCGTCACGCCGATGATCAGGAGAAGCGTGCTGGAAATGAGGCTTACGACCTTGAAGTAGCCGAGCGAAAACATGTGGACCTTGCGCCAGTTCCTCACAACGGCCGCAACGTAAGCGCTCCGCCCTGCTTGTCCAGACCAGCAACGGAGGGAAGGGAAGGGGACGAGGGCCCGAGTCGAAGCGCGTCAGGGGCCGCTTTCCGTCGCTTCATACCGGAGCCGGAAGAACTCGATCTGCTGCTCGACGATGGGCGTTTTCGATCGCTCCACAACCTTGAACATCTCCGGACGGATCGGAGAATTCTCCCAGCTCACCAGCGTCGTGCCGCCCGTCCGCCAGCCGGCGGGATCTTCAAGGGGCCTCATGTGCTCGACCGTCACCACGACAAACGGCATGGCCATGGGATCAAGCTCGTATGTGATCGAAAAATAGCCGGCCATGTCGATGGTCGTCTTCCCGAAGACGGGCTGGGCTTCCGACGGCGCGTTGGGATCGAGGCCGTGCACGAATTCCTCGAGGGCGGTCAGGTTGTCGTGGTCGAGGTCCGACATCGGATCGAGTTCGCCGCCTTCCCCGTGGGCGGACTCGAAGGCGTCCGAAAGACCGTCGCCGTCCGAATCCACGGCTGGCGACGTCCCGGTGGGAACCTCGTGGGCGCCCGCGTCGGGCGCACTGCCGCTGTAGGGCAAGCTGACCCCCTGGCCGCTCGTCCATGTCAACTCCCGGTCGACCGTGATTTGGTGTCCGGCGTAGTCGACCTCGACGACGAGGGCGGTCTGGCCGGTTTCGAACAACCGGATGGTGTCACCCTCGATGATGCCCCAACCGTCCATGAAATATCCGGCATCAGCGACGGCGAACGTTGTCCCCGACCCGCCCGCGGAGGTGATGGTGGTCAGGTAGGATCCGGCGTCGATCGCGGGACTTCCCCCCCGGAGCCGAAGGTCTGGCAAAGAAGCGTCCATCTTGTCCTCCGGAGGCGCGGGACTCGCGTTCACAAAGAGGGGATCCCCCTCGGTGTCGCCGTCGAAGTTGTTGGCGAAGGTCTGATCGGACAGGTCCACTCCGTTCTGACCGTAGACCACCCCTTCGCTGTTCACATGGGCATAATAGAGGTTGTTCTTGAAGGCGTTGTATTTCGTCTCGGATGCGGTCCAGTCCGACAACAGGATCGGCCCACGGTAGCGGGAGTCGAAACTGGGGTGTGGGTCGTGGGCATTGTTAAAGAAGGTGTTGTTGTAGACCCGGTTGTCCTCGATCGTCACGCAGTTGTAGAACACTGACTCGATCCCGTTATAGTTGCCGAACACTTCGTTGCCGGAAGCGACTGCATGACCGCGCAGGCGGATGCCTTGGGCATTGTCTTCTGTATGGCCATAGACCGTGTTTGCCGCGACCAAGGCCGCGCCGGCGGCGTCGATGCCGTTGAGCGAGTTGTTGTAGACGGTGTTGTCACGAACGACCATTTGAGCGTCAGCATAGACACCCGTGGCGCTATTGTAGATTTCA
>CAYPUM010000412.1:0-3886 GCA_964413545.1 uncultured Roseibacillus sp.
GAGCGGTCAACGATTGAGGGAAGCGCCCCTCGTCATCCGCTCTCGTCGCCCGCTCTGGTTCGCCGGAATGGCGGCCCGAACCCCCTGACTCATTTGTGGCGGGATCAGGCTTCGCGGCCGCAGCACTGTTTGTATTTGCGGCCGGAGCCGCACGGGCAGGGTTCGTTGCGGCCGACTTTGACGGTGGGGCGGCGTTTTGGGATGTTGAGTTTGAGTTTGGCGCCGTCGGGGGCGGCGCCGGAGGTGGAGGCGCCGGCGGGGGCGAGGGCGGCGCTGCTGCCGCTGACGGCGAGGTTGGCCTCGCCGGGGGGTTCCTTGCCGCTGAGCTGGAAGGGGAGGTTGTGGAGGAAGTCCTCGAATTTCTCGAGGTTGGTGGTGGAGCGGAAGAGGTTGTTGAGGACCTCGTTCTCGATGTTGTCCATGAGGGACACGAAGAGGGAGTAGGCCTCGTTCTTGTATTCGACGAGGGGGTCCTTCTGGCCTTGGGCGCGGAGGTGGACGCCGTCGCGGAGGGCGTCCATGTTGTAGAGGTGCTCCTGCCAGAGACGGTCGATGGCGACGAGGATGATGTGTCGTTCGAGCTGGTCGGCGAGGGCGGGATCCTCGTGGTTGATCTTGAGTTCGTAGGCCTTCTTGACCTTCTCGACGAGGGATTGGGCGATCTCTTCGGGGGACTTGCCGGCGAAGGTGTCGGATTCGCGGCGGAGGCGGAGAGGGAAGGTGGTGTTGGCCCAGGTGAGGAGCTCGTTGTAGTCGGGGGAACCCTCGTCGCGTTCGAGGAGGAAGGCGTCCACCTTCTGGGGGATGACCTTCTCGATGATCTCGTAGATGAGGGCGCGGGGGTCCTCCGAGAAGAGGACCTCGTTGCGGTAGCCGTAGACCACCTCGCGCTGCTTGTTCATGACGTCGTCGAAATCGAGGACGTATTTACGGCGGCGGTAGTGGAGCTGTTCGACGCGTTTCTGGGCGGTCTCGACGGAGCGGTTGAGCCAGCGGTGTTCGAGGGCCTCGCCGTCCTCCATCCCGAAGCGTTCCATCATGTTGGTCATGCGGTCGGCGGCGGCGAAGTTTCGCATGAGGTCGTCCTCGAACGAGATGAAGAACTGGGATGAGCCGGGGTCGCCCTGGCGGGCGCAGCGGCCGCGGAGCTGGCGGTCGATGCGGCGGGCTTCGTGGCGTTCGGTGCCGATGACCATGAGGCCGCCGATGTCAGGGACGCTTTTGCCGAGTTTGATGTCGGTTCCGCGGCCGGCCATGTTGGTGGAGACGGTGACGGAGCCCGGCTGGCCGGCGCGGGCGACGATCTCGGCCTCCTGGCGGTGGTATTTGGCGTTGAGGACGGAGTGGGGGAGCTTGGCACGCTTCAGCATGCGGGAGAGGGTCTCGGAGGACTCGACGGAGGCGGTTCCGACGAGGACGGGCTGTCCCTTGGAGTGGCATTCCTCGATGCGGCTGACGACGGCGTTGTATTTTTCGCGCCGCGTCTTGAAGACCTGGTCGTTGAAGTCCTCGCGCTGGTTGGGTTTGTTGGTGGGGATGGGGAGGACGTCGAGGCCGTAGATGTCGTGGAACTCGGCGGCCTCGGTCTCGGCGGTGCCGGTCATGCCGGCGAGTTTTTCGTAGAGGCGGAAGTAGTTCTGGATGGTGATGGTGGCGTAGGTCTGGGTTTCGCGCTCGACGACGACGCCTTCCTTGGCCTCGACGGCCTGGTGGAGTCCGTCGGACCAGCGGCGGCCGGGCATTTCGCGGCCGGTGTTTTCGTCGACGATGACGACCTTGCCGTCCTGGACGACGTATTGGTCGTCCTTTTCGAAGAGGCAGTAGGCCTTGAGGAGCTGCGAGATGGAGTGGATCTTCTCGCCCTGCTGGTCGAGGCGGGTTTGGAGTTCGTCCTTTTTCCCGGAGCGGGCGGGGTCGTCGAGGTTCGGGTCGGCGTCGATTTCGGCGAAGGCTTCGGCGAGGTCGGGCAGGACGAAGGCCTCGGGGTCGTCGGGGGAGAGGAACTCGCGTCCCATTTCCATGAGGTCGGCGTCGTGGCCCTTTTCGTCGATGGTGAAGTAGAGTTCCTCCTTGGTGGCGAAGAGGGCCTTTTTCTGGGTGTCCTGGTACATGGCCAGCTCGGACTTTTCGACGAGGCGGCGGAGGTCGGGGTCCTCCATGAAGCGCATGAGCTGGCGGTTGCGGGGCTGGCCGAGCTTGATCTTGAAGAGGTTGTGTCCGGCGGTTTCCTCGTCGCCTTCGTCGAGGGCCTTCTTGGCGTCGGCAGCGAGCTGGTTGCAGAGGAGGGTCTGGCGCTTGACCAGTTGCTCGACGAGGGGCTTGTAGCGGTTGTATTGCTCGGTGGAACTGGAGACGACGGAGGGGCCCGAGATGATGAGGGGGGTGCGGGCCTCGTCGATGAGGATCGAGTCGACCTCGTCGATGATGGCGTAGTAGTGGCCGCGCTGGACTTGTTCGTCGCGCGAGGCGGCCATGCCGTTGTCGCGGAGGTAATCGAAGCCGAACTCGGAGTTGGTGCCGTATGTGATGTCGCACTGGTATTGTTCGCGCCGGACTTGGGGTGGTTGCTGGTTCTGGATGCAGCCGACGGTGAGGCCGAGGTATTTGAAGACGGCGCCCATCCACTCGGAGTCCCGGCGGGCGAGGTAATCGTTGACGGTGACGATATGCACCCCGAGGCCGGTGAGGGCGTTGAGATAGACCGGGAGGGTGGCCACCAGCGTTTTGCCCTCCCCGGTCTGCATCTCGGCGATCATCTTGCGGTGCAGGGCGACTCCGCCGATGAGCTGGACGTCGAAGTGCACCATGTCCCATTCGACGGGTTGGTCGCAAACGGTGATGGACTCCCCGAGCAGGCGCCGGGCGGCGTTTTTCACCACTGCAAAGGCCTCGGGGAGGATCTGGTCGAGGTATTTGTCGCGTTTCTCGGGGAAGCGATCCTCGATCTCACGGAAGGATTCCTTGGCGGCTTCGATGGCGTCGGGGTTTGGTTCGACCTCGCCGGGAAGGGAGGGGAACTCCTCGCGGAGGGCATCGAAGCGCTGATTGATGGTGGCGGCGATTTCGGCGAGCCGGCCGGGGTCGAGGCGCTCGATTTCGCGTTTCACGGGGGTGTCGAGGGGAAGGTAGCGGTGGAGGTGGTTCTTCCAGTTTTCGGTCATTTCGAGGAGCTTTTCGCGGGGCTCCCGCTGGAGGGCCTCCTCGACCTCGTTGATCTTGCGCACCAGCGGCCGGAGGCGCTTAATGACGCGTTGATTTTTGGAACCGACGATTTTCTGGAGAATCCACTTGATCATGGCGGTATTGCTATCCCCCCGGACGGACGCTGCAATACACGCGCGCGCCCGGCGGAGCAAGACACTCTGCGGCACAATGCGGCAAAATCAAGGGGGGGGAGGCTAATGGCGGCCGGCCGCCCCGCGAGTTCTTGGAAACCGGCAAAGGTTGAAGAGGGTTTCGCCGAGTTCGAAGAGGTCGCGATAGATGCCGGCGGCGCGGGTTTCGCGGTGGAGTTGGCCGGGGGAATGGGATCCGGTGGCGACGAGGTGACAGGGGAGGGAGGCGGCTTCGGCGGCGGCGAAATCGAAGGGGGAATCGCCGATGACGATGGTATTTTCGGGAGTGCCGCCGGCTTGTTGGAGGGCGTGAGCGGTGAACCGGGGTTGGGGTTTGCGGTAGGGGAGGCGGCCGGTGCCGACGATGGCATGAAGCCACCGGCTGAGGCCGAGGTGGTTCAGGACGGCGCGGGCAGGGCCCTCGTCCTTGTTGGTGAAGACGGCCTGCCGGTATCCCCGGGCGTGGAGAAGGGCGAGCAGCCACTCCGCGCCGGGCAGGGCGAAGAGATCGTCGCGCTGCATCGTCACAACCGTCTTTCACCCGCAATCCT
>CAYPUM010000413.1:0-3869 GCA_964413545.1 uncultured Roseibacillus sp.
TGACTTCGATTTCGATAGCGATCCCGATTTCGATTTCGATTATTCTTCCCAACGAACTGCTGAGCCTTCGCGTGAAGGATCTCGACTTCGACCGTGGGCAGTTGGTGGTGCGCGGCGGCAAGGGCGACAAGGATCGGGTGGCCGATGCGTTGTGCGTTTGCTTGGGCGGGGCCAGTTGTTTTACGGGCCGAGGCAGAGGACGTGGCCGTTGGTGGTGGAGAGGAAAAGGCGGCCGTTGGCGGCGGCCATGCCGTCCCAGACCGGGAGGTGGTCGAGTTGGTGTTCGGCGAGGGTTTTGCCGTCGGCGGCGGAAACGGCGAGGAGCTTGGCGCCGAACCGGCCGTCGAGGGCGGCGACCTGCCTGCGCATGGCGTCCTGCTGCGCCTCCTCGTAGAACGATCCCTTGAGCTTGTCCTCGTTGACGAGGTCGGGCGGGCCCATGACGAACAGGGTGCGGTCCGCCATGGCCATGCTGCGCACGAAAATCGGGATGTCCATCGTCCAGTCGTGGGCCACCTTGAAGGCTTTGTTCTTCTTTTTCTTTTCCTTCCCGCCGGGTTTCTTTTTGCCGCGCCGGGCTTCGGGTTCGTCGGCGGCAGGGTCATTCCCGGCGCCGGGGGTGGAGGCGAAGAGTTGGTGCTCGATGGGGGTGGTCCACCGGTAGTATTGCGGTTTACGGCCGAAGCCGTAGACCTTGTCTCCGTTGCTGACGAGGATGCGGCCGGAGGGCGCGGCCTGGCCGGCGCGGAAGTAGCCGCCGTGGCCGCCCGCGAAGCTGCGGCCAAAGACCCAGTAGGTGCGGTGCCACCATGAATCGTCGAGGTAGCCGCTGGGACAGAAGATGTGGGCGGTTTCGCCCTGCTGGACGGAGGCCTGTTTGCCGAAATCGCCCGAGTTCGGGCCGAGTTCCAGGCGCTTGCCGGTGAGGTCGAGGACTTGCGACTTCATGTAGACCCGCTTGCCGTCGCTCGCGAGGATGTCGGGCAGGGCCACCGGCATCTGGAGGATCTTGTGGCGGGTCTGGAGGTTCTTGCCGGTTTCCGGATCGTGCTCGTCGAAGGTGTGGACCGCGATGGGGCGGCCGGTTTTCGCGTCGAGGCGGTGGAAGCGCAATCCTCCGTCGAGGAACATCGAGCGGCCGGCGACGAACTGGGCTTCGGGCTTGCCCGAGGCGCTGGTGCCGACGTCAAGCACGAGGACGGCGCCGTGCACCGGCCACACCGACTCGACCTGCTCGAAGGCGACGTGGCGCTCGTCCATGGGGGCGGCGAGGTAGCGCCAGATGAGCGCGCCGTCCGAGGCGCGCAGACAGTAGGCGTATCCGTCCGCCGATCCGAACAGGACCCGTCCGCTCCAGACGGTGGGCGGGGAATCGACGCGGCCGCCCGCCGTGAAGCTCCACCGCGTGCGGCCGGTCTGTTCGTCAAGGGCGTGGACGGCGTGATGGTCCACCGAGGCGACGAAAACCTTGCCTTCGGCCACCGTCACGCTGCTGAGATTGCCGTCCAGCTTTGTTTCCCACTTGGGTTTGAGGACGCCGGGCACCGGGGTCTTGTTGAATCCGCTGCGCGATGCGCCGCCGCGATAGGCCGGCCAGTCGCCGGGCTTTGCGGCGGCGGAGTCGGGCTTGTGCCCGTAGGCTTCGCCCTTTTCGAGGCGTTCGTCGTTGGCGACCTGGTGGGTGAGGCGCGGACCCTTCCTTGCCGGGGCGAGGGCGGTGAACCCGTAGAGTTTGGCTTCCGGGTAGCAGGCGCAGGGGTGCTGGGGCGCGTAGACCATGCCGTTGGCCGGCATGATCCCGTAGAGGCATGCGCCGCGGACCCAGTGGTGCAGTTCCCATTTTTTCGCGGCCGGGTCGATGAACTCGATGCCGGTGCGCGACATGAGGAGATAGTTGTCGGTCGCCTTGGCCATGTGGCAGCGGTGGTGGAACCAGTACGGCTTGACCTGTGGGGCGAACTCGATCCTGACTTCGCCGGTGCGGGGGTCGCGGCCGGTCATCTTGCCGCTGTGGTTGGTGCTGGTGGTCTGTCCGCACCAGACCAGCCCGCCGGAGACGAGGAGGTCCTCCGGCGACTGGTATCCCGATTCGGGGTGCGGGGCGCTCCAGAGTTTTTCGCCGCTGTCGAGCGACAAGGCGCACATCGTGTCGCCGCCGCCCTTGTGGGGTTTCATCTTCTCGCCGCCCGAGAAGAGGACGACGTCCTCGTAGATCACGAGGCGCGGGCCATAGTTGGCGGGCATCCTTTCCCAACTGGGCAGGGGCTCCGACTTCCACAGTTGTCTGCCGTCGTTTCGGTTGAGGCAGCGTATTCCCTCGCCGTCGAAGAACAGGACGCGCTTCGAGTCCGCCGCCAGCGTCAGCGGCGCGACCGGGGCGGGCTTCTTCCAGAGCACCTCGCCGGTGCCGGCCCGGACCGCCATCACCGCCTGCCCGGTGTTGTCGCGCAGCCAGCGCCCGCCGCGCCGGAAGGCGGCCTTGGCGTTCGGCAGGTCCGATTTCCGGGTGGCGGGATCACTGGTCACCAGGAACAAGACGCCGTCGTGGTGGACGACCTCGGTGGTGGCCGCGGTGCCTTCGTAGGTGCGCAGCGTCTTGCCGGTGGCGGCATCGAGGGCGCTCAGGGGCGCGTCGTAAGCCAGGGTGGCGTAGACGGTGTCGCCCGCCGCCACCAGCCGCCGGGGCAGGTCGGCCGGTCCGCTCTTGAGCCGCATCAGGTGGGAGTGCCACGAGGCGATGGGGCGCTTCCACAGGATGGTTCCGTTGAAGGCGTCGCGGGCGATCAGCTTCCAGCGCGGCGGCAGGAGGATCGAGAAGCGCGTGGCTTCGTCGAAGATGTAGAACAAGCGGCCGTTGGCGGTGACGACTGCGCTGACCGACGACATGTGGTCGTGGTGGCGGCTCCAGCGCGGGCTGCCGAGCCACTGCATGCGGCGCGGCGGGCCGACCTCGCTGTCATGCGCCACGGCGTTGCCGGAGGCGTCGTGAAGGAAGTGGGTCCATTCGTCGATGGTGTCGGGGCGGGGCTTTGCGGTCTTCTTTCCGCCGACCCAGGCGACGCCTTCGGGGGCGAGGACGCGCATCACCTCGGCCATGGGAACGTCGCGGAGTTCGTCGGCGACCACCAGATTGACGAGGTTGTCGGCGTAGGGCATCCGGCGGCCGTCGAAATGGTCGACCGAGACGGGACCGTAGAGACCCTTCGAGCGGATGTGTTCGCGCGCCGCGGCGAGGCCCTCCCGGCCGGTCGTCAGGCCGTGCACGAGAAAACCGTCGTGAGCATGCAGGGCGGCGGTCAGCTTGCCGTCGCCGCAGCCGAGATGGACCACCATGCCGCCTGTCACACCGGTTTCCTTGATGATCTGGCCGGCTGTCGGCAGGGCCGGGGCATGCCCGATCATGAGTGTGATGACCGCGAGGGCCGTCGGAAGGAGCGATTTGTTGCGCTTGGGTCGTCGTGGGTTCATGCCAGTGAGAATGTGAGATTCATTCCTCATACGGCTTCCGGCGGGCGTATTTGTCGAAACATGGGCGTGGTGGAGATTTGCGTTTCCCATGCCTCCTCCTCCGGCATGGATGCCGGGAATGTGACAGCAGCTACGGGGCGTACCCGAGCCATGGTCCGAGCCACCGTTCGCACTCCGCGACGCTGAGCTTTTTACGGCGGGCGTAGTCTTCGATCTGGTCCTTCTGGAGTTCGGAGACGGCGAAGTAGCGGCTTTCGTGGTGGGAGAAGATGAGGCCGCAGACGGCGGCGCCGGGGTGCATGGCGCAGGACTCGGTGAGGGTGACGCCGGTGGCGGGG
This sequence comes from uncultured Roseibacillus sp., assembly GCA_964413545.1. Lineage (GTDB taxonomy): Bacteria > Verrucomicrobiota > Verrucomicrobiia > Verrucomicrobiales > Akkermansiaceae > Roseibacillus_B. The sequence goes on from CAYPUM010000413.1 coordinate 3,807, forward strand.
GTGGCGTCGAGAAGGTCGAAGAGGAGCGGTTTTTCGGTGTGGTCGGGCTGAGCCGGGTAACCG
>CAYPUM010000414.1:0-3864 GCA_964413545.1 uncultured Roseibacillus sp.
CCGCTCGTAGTCGAGCGATCCGCGGAAGCCCCAATCCCAGTCGCCATCGTACTCGTACCCTTCGCCCGCCCAACTGAAGTCGTCGGCACGGTAGGATTTCAGGTAGAGTGCCGCCGCGGTGAGGGTCCAACCGGGACTGCCGCATTCGGCAGGCGCCGGCATCGGCGGCGGTGGAATGTAGGGGGCCGGTTCGCCGGCGGTCGCCGACGAAGCTCCCAGCAGCAGGGCTGAACCAGACAGAACAGCCATGTTCTTGATCGCGTGTTGCTTCATAACGCGACCCCTCTAGCAATGGAGGGACGGCAAGTCTAATAAAAAAAATATATCGATAAACATATTATAAACTTACCCGGAAAACCAACATTCCAATGACAAGATCACGAAGGGGCTGCGCCACGAGAAAGAGCCGCCCCCGGACGAGGCCGGGAAGCGGCTCCTTGGAATGGTGATGGATTGCTTGTCAGAACGTGAATCCGACTTCGGCGGTTGCGCCGACGAGTCCGACTTCGACATCATCGAGCCACCAGTATTGGCCCTCGGCGCCGAGGCGGAGATAGGCGTTTCGGATGGCGTTCCAATTCCAGAGGAATTCGATGCCGCCCCGGATTTCGGAAATCGAGGCCATGGTGTCGGATTCGCGACTCGAGGACCGGCGGATGATTTTCTGCTCCGCGAGTTCCACTCTGTCATCGAAGGCCGCGAAGTCCTCTTCGGCTTCCCCGAACAGGAAACTCTGCTGGAGATCAGCGTAGAGGGCGATGCGGTCGGTCAGGGTCCGGCGGCCGCGCAGTTGAAACGTCGGGCCCCAGCCGTCGAACTTGTATTCCCCGGAATCGAAATCATCGTAATCATCCGGATCGGCCTTCACTTTTCCGTATCGCAGACCGGCCGAAAGCTCGAGGGACGTCGATTCGGTGGGGCAGAAGGTGTCCCCGACGAGGAAGTCGATGTCGTAGATCGTAACCTCGGTGTCGAGGTCGAAATCGTCCTTTGAGTTGTCGGGCTCCTGGTCGCCTCTCCACCAGAAGCCGGCCACGCGGGCGAACAATCCGTCCGGTCGTTCGTATTCGAGCGAGCCGCGGAATCCCCAGTCCCAATTGCCCTCGGTGTCGCTGTCGGCGACGTAGGACTTCAGATACAGCGCGGCGGCGGTGAGAGTCCATCCCGGCGTCCCGCATTCGGGCGCCGGAGGCGGGGGCATGGGAGCGGGCTCATAGGGCGCGGGTTCCCCGCCCGTCAGACTCGAACTTGACCATATCAAGAGGGCCGCACCGGCAAGGACGGTTGGTTTCGTGAATGCGTGTTGCTTCATAACGAAACGCAGCTAACAGCAAGACGGCATCACGTCTAATGAAAAACAATCAGGAAATACGTGCTATCAAGGGGTGTATTCCATCTCCCTTGGCGGGACGGGGCTCAAAAAAAACTCCCCGGCGGGCGCCGGGGAGTTTTCACTTAGAGCTGTTGGGTTGATTACAGGTTAGAACGTGAAGCCGACTTCGGCGTTGACGCCGACGAGGCCCAGATCGAAGGAGTCGACCCACCAGTATTGGCCTTCACCGCCGAGGCGGAGGTAGGCGTTCTGGATGGCCGCCATTCCCCAGAGGAACTCGATGCCGCCGCGGATCTCGGAGACTGCCGCGAGGGTATCGACCTCGTAGTCGTCGTTGTCCCCCCATGAGAACTCGCGCTCACCGAACAGGAAGCTTTGCTGAAGGTCGGCGTACAGCGCGACCCGGTCGGTCAGGGTCCGGCGGGCCCGGAGCTGGAAGGTCGGCCCCCAGCCGTCGAAATCATATTCGTAGTCGGACTCCCAACCGTCGAACGTGATTTCGTCCACTCCGAGATGACCGTAGCGGATACCGGCGGACACTTCGAGGGAGGTGTTCGGGGTGGGGCAGAAGGTGTCCCCGACGAGGAAGTCGATGGCGTACACCTCCGGCGTGGTGGTGGCCCACTCGTATCCCTCGTCCTCGAGGGCGGCGTCCCCCTCATACCAGAAGCCGACGACCCGCCCGAAGAGTCCGTCGGGACGCTCGTAACCGAGCGAGCCACGGAACCCCCAGTCGAAGTCACCGTCGATTCCCTCATCGAAATCGAATTCGCTTCCAAGGCCCACGTGGGACTTCAGGTAGAGGGCCGCCGCAGTCAGGGTCCAACCGGGATTCCCACATTCCGGCGCCGGTGCGGGCATCGGCGCAACAACAGGCGCGGGCGTGCCTGCAAAGAGGCCCGACGCGCCGAGAAACAAAGCTGAACTGGCATAGACAGCTGGCTTGATGATCGCGGATTGCTTCATAACTGCGTCAGATTAGGTGATTCAGAGCGCTCCGTCAACAGTATAATCAGGAAAATTAAACAATTAAGGTTGTTAAATAAAAATTCCGGCTTTGGTTGGTTTGGGCGGGGTCCGGGGGGCGAGCGTCAGCGAGGCAGGCCTCGGACCGGTGGACGGGATCGGGCGACGAGAGGGGGCGACGATTGAGCGCAGCGCCCCTCGTCATCCGCTCTCGTTCAGCGGAGTGGCGGCCCGAAGAGGCTGACTCACTTGTGAGGACTTCCGGATTTCAAGGACTTTAGCGTGTCCGCAGGAGGTGGCGGCTGCTCCAAGCGTATTGGGCGCCGGAGATTGCGGTGAGGGCGAGGGCGAGCCAGAGAAACACGGGAAGGAGCAGGGAGGGGGGGCGGGTGAGGCGTCCGGGGAGCGTGTGGCCGGCGCCGATCGACTCGAGGAAGAGCCCGGTGAGAGCGGTGAGGCAGAAGGCCAGTTGGAAGATGGTTTTCCATTTTCCGCTCCAGTCGGAGGCGATGACGCGTCCTTGCTCGACGGCGATCTGGCGCAGACCGGTGACGAGGAACTCCCGGGCGAGGATCACGACCACCACCCACGCCGGGCACAACGGGAGGGGGTGGGCGCACAGGAAGACGAAGGCGGAGGCGACCAGGACCTTGTCGGCGATGGGGTCGAGGAGCTTCCCGAGGGGAGTCACGAGGTTCAGTTTTCGCGCCAGATAGCCGTCCAGAAAATCGCTGAAGGCCGCCGTGAGGAAGGAACCCAGAGCGACTCCGAAACCCGCCGGTCCTCCGATCGTGAATGCTCCCACGAAGACCGCAGTGAGAATCAACCGCGAAACCGTGATGGAATTGGGGAGGTTCACGGCGGCGAGTCTGCGGGAAAGAACCGCCGCACGCAACCGCCGGGTAGGCGCCCGGCAGGACGGAAGGGCATCCGGATTCATCCTGCCGCGCCTCAGGATGCGATTACCTGCGCGCCTTCAGCATGTCTTTCACCTCGCGGGTGGCTTGGGCGATGTCGTTGGCCTTGAGGAGGGCGGAGACGAGGACCACCCGCCGCGCCCCGGCCGCGAGGATTTCGGGCAGGTTGGCGGGAGTGATGCCGCCGATGCAGAAGACCGGGATGGAGCGCCCCACCGAGGATTCGACGTCCCGGACGTCTTCGAGCCCGATTCCGGGACGGCCGGGCTTGGTGGGGGTCGGGTAGAGGGGGCCGAACCCGATGTAGTCGAAGCCCTCGTCGCGGGCTGCGGCGGCTTGGGCCGGGGAGTGGGTCGAGCGGCCGATCAGGGCCGCTTCGCCGACGACGGCGCGGGCCGCCGCAAGCGGGCCGTCGTCCTGGCCGAGGTGCAGGCCGTCGGCCCCGGCATCGCGGGCCACCCCGGCGTGGTCGTTGACGATCAAGGGCACTCCCGCCATGCGGCACAGCGGCAAGACCCGCCGGGCGCAATCGAGGATCTCTGACGGCGGGTGGTCCTTGGCGCGAAGCTGCACGACGTCCGCCCCGCCGGCGAGCAGCGCCGAGACGGCGGGTTCGAGGTCCGAGCCGGCAAGATAGCCGAGGTCGGC
>CAYPUM010000415.1:0-3855 GCA_964413545.1 uncultured Roseibacillus sp.
GGATGCGTTCCTGCCACTCCCCTCCGAAGGCCTCCGGAAACGCCTCGTAAACCCGCCGCTGCCGCGCCGCCGGCATCCCCGACATCTCCGGCGCCAGCGGAGTCGAGATGTTCGCCAACACCTCCGGAATCTTCAGCGCGCCGTCCGCGACAGAGACCCCCGGCATCGCCTCCAATAGCTCGTCCCGCGTCGCCATCAGCTCCAGAACCGGGCCGAGGTTCAGCTTCAGCCCCTTGCGGCTCACGTCCTCGATCTCCTCCAGCAACGCGGTCACGGCCTCCGGGTCCGACTCCAGCTCCTTCGCCCGCTTCCGCAAACCGTCCAGCACCCGCGCCTTGCCCCGCAAATCCCGCGCCTCCCGGAAGTCCGCCAGAAGCGTCTCCACCGGCCCGAGATCCGTCTCCCGCAACACCAGCGCTTGGTTGCGCTTGCTTGGCACCACCACCCGATGCGTCTCTCGCAGCGCCTTCTTGGCCCGGTCCCACCACTTCTTGTAGGCGTCCCCGGAAATCACCCCCTCGCACAATTCCCGGTCGATCTGATCCGGCTTCATGCTCCCCCCGTGGCTCTTCAAGATCCGGATCACCACCTCCGCGGGATCACTTTGCGCCAGCGCCCGAAGCTCCTCGATCTGCTCGATTTTGTGCGCCCGGAAATCCGTTGGAGCAAGCGGCTCGGTCCGCTCGAGGGCCAACTTCAATCCCATCACCCGTCCCTGCTCGCGTTCGAAATCAATCGTCACCTTTCCCCCGAACAGATCCCACCCGATCACCTTCCCCGAGCCCCAGCTCTTGTGGAGGCAGAAGCTCCCCGGCGCCAACTGCGACAAGCGCTCCCCGACGCTCTGGGGAATCCGGCCGGACTCCACAAGCTTCGCCACATCGGGGTGCATGCGGCGGACCATGGTAAGGCCGCCCGCATTATGCAACGGTTTTATCGCAACATTGGCGATTCTCCGTGCGCACCGAGCACTAGCCCCCATCGTCGCCGTGCATTGGAATCCGGCGAATGCGTCGCGGCCGGCTCCGCGGTCGCGAAGCGCGCTCCTCCGCGAACTCGAAGGCCCGGATCAGCACGCGAAGTTTGTTTTCGAGCCCCGCGGCCATCTCCTCGGGGAAGTCGTCCTCGGCGCTCCCGGCGATGAGCCCCTGCCGGAGCAGGCGCCCCGCCACGTCGCGCTCCTCCCAGCCGTATTGCTCCCCGGCACGCTCGATCCGGACCGTGCCGATCTCATCGCTGATTTCCGCCGTTCGGCGCTCGAGGTTCACAATCTGCCTCGGCAGGCGTGGATTATGCTGCGCCAGCACCTGCTCGTCGGCGCGCGCCCGGCCTTTTTCGTGCTCGGGCCGCGCCGCCAATTCCACGTCGGTCTGGTAGTTCCGGCCCTTGCGCTGGTAGGTCAGGCGGACCGTTTCTCCCACCTCGCGATGACTCAACAGCACCACCATCTGCGCCTCGTTCACCAACAACTGGTCCTCGAACTTCCACAGGAAATCATGGCGCCGGATCCCCGCGGCATAGGCCGGCCCATCGTCGGGCACCCCATCGATCAGAAAGCCCACGCCTTGCGGAATGTCGTTCAGCAGCGAGTAGACCTCCGGAGAGGCCTTGTCGACCGAGATCCCCAGCCATGCCTCCGGAGCTCCCTCCCCATCCCGCGACCCCGAGGAGACCACCGAACTGCGCGGGTTCGCCAAAACCACGTCGCCTTGCCCGAACCCGTCCGGAGACATCGCCGCCGCCACCAACAATCCCGCCAGCTTGTGCACCGTCCTCGTAGTCATTCCTCAATAGGTCGTAATCTTCGTCAACACCGCTTCTTCCCACTTCGAGGAAATCCGCACCCGCAGGCCGCTCTCGCAATCCACCATGTCTTCCGTTTCCGTCACCTCGTATCCCCAGTACCGGTGTGGCGCCTCCGTGCCGTCACCAAGGACGTTCCCGCCGTCAAAGCGGTCCTCGACGTTCTGCACCAACTCGAGGGTCTCGAAGGACGGGCCGCGACGCCAAGGCGCCCCCGCCTGCTCGGCCGCCGCGGCCGCCGCCTCTTCCGGCCCCCTCGGTTGGGCCAATACCATGAGGGTGGCCAGCAGTCCCAGCATCGCCGCGCCGGCCGTCACCCACCGCACCCAGCGCGGGCTGTTCGGCCCGGCCTCCTCCGCCAACTCATCGATCTGCGTTTCGAGGCGCGTCACGGCGTGGTCGCTCAACCCGCGAGGCGCCAGCCGCTCGAGGCGACCCTCCAGTTGTTTCAATGCGTCATCCATTCCGCGCTGCCTTCAGGTGCGACAGTTTGTTTTCCAATTGTTCGAGGCCGTAGCGGTAACGCGAAGCCGCCGTGTTCTGCGAAATCTTCAGAACCTCCGCGATCTGCGCGAAGGTCAAGCCGCCCCAGATCTTCATTACGATCACCTCGCGCAGCTTCTCGGTCAGCGACTCGACCGCTCCACGAAGCATTTCCGCTTCTTCCTCTTCCTCGGCCCCGGCGTCCAGCCAGTGGTCGTCGTAATCATGGAAAGCGATGATCTTGCGGTGCTTCTTCTCGCGCCGCCCCTCCTTCCGGCCGTGATCCATGGCGCACATGCGCAACACGGAATAAGCCAAGGGCAGATCCGGCGGGCGATACCCCCGTTCTTCCTGGTATCCCCACAGGCGGACCAGTGCGTTCTGCAGCAGATCCTCGGCATCCTCGTTGGTGGCCGTCCGCTGCCGGGCATACAACAAGAGTTTGCCCCCGTGGGCGGAAAGCCACTCCTTCCACGCTGCAGACAGGCGCCTGGCTCTCCGTCCCTTCACTTCCCTAATACAATGCCACAGCCACGATCGTCCGTCTGTAAAAACTGCTATGCCCTCAAAACTCTGATTTTCAGCCGCTTACAGACCCGTCAAGCCGGTCCGGGGGTCTCGGTGGCCGCTTCCGTGACCACCTTTGTCCCCGCCCATTCGTCGCCCAGCCGCAGCAGCGGCTTCGGCCCGTCGTGCCGCGAGATCAGCACGAACAGCTCCACCAGCGGGAAAAGCGGGATCAGGAGCACGACGTTCCGGACCACCCCCGCCTGCCAATTCCCGCTCAGACCCGCGCCATCCCGGGTGACGGCCCGGATCCGCCGCGCCTTCTTCCCGACGCTCTGTCCATCGAGAAATGGCAGCGAGTCTCGCGTCAGCATATACGCGATCCACAGTCCGTAACTCGCGTGATCCAGGAGTCCCGGCAACAGAAACCGTGCTCCGAGGTACAACCCGGTCGCCAGCACAAGGTCAATGGCCGCTGCAATGATCCGATCCTGCAAACTGGCGTCATCGGACGCGACGACCTCCCCTTCGTCTTCCGGTTCCGGCCGCACCCTCACCTCGAGGGGCGGGGCGGTCCCGGGGATCTCCCCGGCCTCCGTCCCTTGGGATGGGGTTTCCGGCGGCGTGTCTGGCGGGGGCGGCGCGGGCGGCGGCTCCCGCTTCACGGCATCCGGTTCCGGCAGACTGCGTCGTGGCGATTCCGATTCCTCGTTCATGAGCAGGGGGCAAGCATACGCCTCACAACCGGAATTGGGAGGCCAAACTCCGTTCGGGCCCTGGCAAAAACCCGCGCCGCCCTGCGCCCGGCGGCCCTCCCATCGCGTCTCCGGCCCCGAAATGGTGCTCGGTACTGGATTTGAACCAGTGACTTCATCCGTGTGAAGGATGCACTCTACCGCTGAGTTAACCGAGCCTTGGCGCTACCGGGCGGGATTTATAGCCGCCTCCGATCCGCGTGGCAAGACCGGAGAAGCCCCTTCCGAACCACGACGACCGACTCCTCCACAAATAGGGGTCAGTCAACGTTTTTCGTGATTTCTGAGAGCAGTTTCCGGGCTGGTT
>CAYPUM010000416.1:0-3854 GCA_964413545.1 uncultured Roseibacillus sp.
ATCATCGGCCGGCACGTAGATCGCCTGGAAGGAGGTGATGGAGCCCTTCTTGGTCGAGGTGATGCGCTCCTGGAGGCCGGCCATTTCCTCGGCGAGGGTGGGCTGGTAACCGACCGCGGAGGGGGTTCGTCCGAGGAGCGCCGAGACTTCGGAGCCGGCTTGCGAGAACCGGAAGATGTTGTCGATGAACAGGAGGACGTCCTGGTTTTCCTCGTCGCGGAAGTACTCCGACATGGCGAGGGCGGAGAGGCCCACGCGGAGGCGGGCCCCCGGCGGTTCGTTCATCTGGCCGTAGACGAGGGCCACTTTCGAGTTCGAGAGGTCGCTCTGGTCGATGACGCCGGCCTCGCTCATCTCCACGTAGAGGTCGTTGCCTTCCCGGGTGCGCTCGCCGACCCCCGCGAAGACCGAGAATCCTCCGTGGTTCTTGGCGATGTTGTTGATGAGTTCCATGATGACGACCGTCTTGCCGACCCCGGCGCCGCCGAAGGCGCCGACCTTTCCGCCCTTGGTGAAGGGGCAGATCAGGTCGATGACCTTGATGCCGGTTTCGAGGATCTCGGTGGAGGTGGACTGGTCGGTCAGGGAGGGGGCGGGCCGGTGGATCGGGTAGCTCTTGTCGCAGGAGACGGGCCCCTTCTCGTCGACCGCTTCGCCGGTGACGTTGAAGATGCGGCCGAGGACTCCGCGGCCGACGGGCACGGCGATCGGTTGTCCGGTGTCGACGATTTCCATGCCGCGTTTCAGGCCGTCGGTGGTGGTCATGGCGACGGCGCGCACCCAGCCGTCGCCGAGGTGCTGCTGCACTTCGAGGACGAGGGTGGTCTCGGCGCCGAAGAGGTCGTAGGTCACCTCGAGGGCGTTGAAGATCTCGGGCATTTCGCCGGCTTCCGAGAAGTCGGCGTCCACCACGGCGCCGATGATCTGTACGATGTGTCCGGTATTGTTCATTGGGGAAGAAGTCAGGGGTGGGGGGTCAGGAGTCAGGAGGCGCGGGCAGGGGCTACTCCATGGCCTTCATGGCGGTGGTGATTTCGAGGAGTTCGGAGGTGATGGCGGCCTGGCGGAGCTTGTTGTATTCGAGGGTGAGGTCCTTGATCATGGACTCGGCGTTGTCGGTGGCGTTCTTCATGGCGACCATCCGCGCCGAGTGTTCGGAGGCCCTGGCCTCGAGGAGCATCTGGTAGACCTGGAAGTTGACGTAGAGGGGGAGGAGGGCGTCGAGGACCTCGCGGGGGCCGGGCTCGAAGAGGTGGTCGGCGGCCGGGGCGGGGGGTTCGGCGGCCGGAGCGGGACGACGGTCTTTTTCGTAGTTTCGCGGCACGGCGAGGGCCGCGGGCTCGATCGGGAGCAACTGGGAGATCCATGGGACCTGCGTGAGGGTGCTCTGGAAGTTCGAGAAGAGGATTCTGATGAGGCTGTAGCGGCCCTCGATGAATTGCTCCGTGAGATATTTGGCGATCGGTTTGGCGTCGGCGAAGGGGACGGGGTCGCGCACTTCCCAGTCCGAGACGATGTTGCGGCCGAGCTTGGCGAGCGAGAGGCGCAGTTTTCGTCCGACGGTGGTGAGGTGGGCGTCTTGCGGGACCTCGGCGCGGAATTTCCGGAGGAGGTTGGTATTGAGGCCGCCGCACAATCCCTTGTCGGTGGAGACCACCAGCACCAGTTCGGGGCCCTGCCGGGGCCGGCCGAGGAGGGGGTGGTCCTCCTCGTCGTTGCGTTCCTTGAGGTGTGCGAGGACCTGGTTGAGGCGGTCGGAGTAGGGTCTCCCCGCGACGGCCTGGTCCTGGGCCTTCTTCATCTTGGCGGCCGCGACGAGCTGCATGGCCCTCGTGATCTGGGAGGTATTGCGGACCGACCTGATGCGGCGGCGGATGTCTCGGGTGTTGGGCACGGGACGAGGTTGTCCGTTGGGGGCTTACTTCCAGGTGGTCTTGAAGTCGTCGAGGGCGGTCTTGAGCGCCTCGGTCACGGCGTCGGAGAGATCCTTTTCGTCGGAGATGAGCTGGAGCAGGTCTCCCTTGCGGGTCGCGAGGAATTCTTCGAGGGCGTTCTGGCATTCCTTGACGCGGCTCACCTCGACGTCGTCGAAGTATCCGTTCTGCATCGCCCAGAGGATGGCGACCTCCATTTCGAGGGTGAGCGGGCTGTATTGGTTCTGCTTGAAGAGTTCGACGATACGCTGGCCGCGTTCGATCTTGGCCTTGGTGGCCTCGTCGAGGTCGGAGCCGAACTGGGCGAAAGCCTGCAGTTCGCGGAACTGGGCGAGGTCGAGCTTGGTGGTCGAGGAGACCTTCTTGACGGCCTTGGTCTGGGCGGCCGACCCGACGCGTGAGACGGACAGCCCGACCGAGATGGCGGGCCGGATGCCCTGGTAGAAGAGGTCGGTTTCGAGGAAGATCTGCCCGTCGGTGATGGAGATGACGTTGGTCGGGATGTAGGCCGAGACGTCGCCGGCCTGGGTCTCGATGATGGGGAGGGCGGTGATTGACCCGCCGCCCTCGGCATCCGAGAGTCGCGCCGACCGTTCGAGGAGGCGGCTGTGGAGGTAGAAGACGTCTCCGGGATAGGCTTCGCGTCCGGAGGGCCGGCGCAGGACGAGGGAGACCTGGCGGTAGGCCACGGCCTGCTTCGAGAGGTCGTCGTAGACGATCAGGACGTCCTTGCCCTGGTCCATCAGGTATTCCGCCATGGCGCATCCGGCGTAGGGGGCGAGGTATTGGTTGGTGGCAGCGGCGGAGGCGGAGGCGGAGACCACGATGGTGTTGTCCATGGCCCCGGCTTCTTCGAGGACGGCGATGGTGCGGGCGATGCTGGATTGCTTCTGTCCGATCGCGACGTAGACGCAGTGGAGCGGTTTGTGGTCCTTGAGGCGGCCCTCGGCGGCGGCCTTGTTCTGCTGGGCCTGGGAGAGGATGGTGTCGATGGCGATGGTGGTCTTGCCGGTGGAGCGGTCGCCGATGATGAGTTCGCGCTGCCCGCGGCCGATGGGGATCATGGCGTCGATGGCGGCGATACCGGTCTGGACGGGGACGGAGACGGATTTGCGCTTGACGATGCCGGGAGCGATCTTTTCGACCGGGTATTGGCCGGCGGCGTGGATTTCGCCCTTGCCATCGAGGGGGCGCCCCAGGGCGTCGACGACGCGGCCGAGGAGGGATTCGCCGACGGGGACCGAGAGGAGGCGGCCGGTGGTGTGACACTCGTCACCCTCCCTGATGTGCCGCGAGGGGCCGAGCATCACCACCCCGACCTCGCTTTCCTCGAGGTTGAGGGCGAGGCCGAAGAGGTTCCCGGGAAACTCGATCATTTCGTTGAGTTGGACATCGCTGAGGCCTTCGATGCGGGCCACGCCGTCGCCGATTTCCCGCACGGTTCCGACGTTGGATTTTTCGACGCCGGTGGTGGCGTTCGCGATTTCCTGTTCGGGATCGCGGAGGATGCTGTTCATGGGGGGGCGGATGGGGCTGGGGTGAGAGGGGCTCGGGGTGGTCAGAAGGAGGCGGCGAGACGGTCGAGGCGGCCCTTGACGCTGCCGTCCCAGACATCGTCTCCGACCCGGACGCGCATTCCGCCGAGGAGGGCCGGGTTGACGGCGAATTCGTAGTGCAGGCCGTCGCCGTATTTTGCGGCGAGTTCGTCTCTGAGGCGTTGTTTTTCCCGTTCGTGGAGTGCGATGCCGCTTTCGACGCGGACTTTGTGTTTTTCGAGCTGGAGGCGCGCGAGGCGCATCAGTTCGTGGACGATGGGTCTCCAGTGGCGGGGTTTTTTGTCGAGCATGGAGCGGACGGAGTCGCGGAGCTTCTCCTCGTCGAGGAGGTCGCCGTCGCGGCAGGAGGGGAAGGTCCGGCGGG
>CAYPUM010000417.1:0-3848 GCA_964413545.1 uncultured Roseibacillus sp.
TCTTGCGGTTGAACTCGATGTTGGTGCGCAGAATCCGGTAGGCCTCCGCATCGGGGCTCATCCCGCTCTGCTTGTGGAGAATTCCCACGTCCCTCGGAACCACCGCGAGGACGGGCACCTGCAGGTAACGCTCCACGTCCTCGAGGCTCTTCACCGAGGTGTCGAGATACTCGAGGAAGAAGGCGATCGTCACCCCGAACACGAGCCCCACGAGGGCTCCGAGCGAGAGATACAACGTCACCCGCGGGCTGATCGGCTTCTTCCCGATCTTCGGCTCCTGGTGAATGGTAATGGGGTTCTTGGGAAGCTTCAGGGCGATCCGCTTCGCCGAGTGCTGCAGCTTCATCGATTGCAGCATGGCCTGCGCACTCTCATACTCGCGCTTCGCCTCGATGTAATCCTGCGACTCCAAGGCCTGGTCCACCGCCTCGTCACGTGTCCGGTTCACCACCTGCTGCATCTCCTGCAACCTCCGTTCGACCAAATTGAGCTTGGTCTGAAGAATCTCCCGCAAATCGATCACGGACTCCTCGAGATCCTTTTCGAGTTGTTTGATGCGCACCGAAACCATCTCGACCGTCGGGTGGCGCGCCCCCAGCCCGGACGCCTTGAGTTCCTCGATATTCCGCTTGGCCTCCTGATGCTGCGCGTAGAGGTTCGCCACCCCGTTCTGGGGGAGCTGCAGGCCTGCGGCGTATCGCATCAACTCGTCGCTCTTGAGCAACAACAGCGTCTTGATCTGGATATCGAGAGTCTGCTTCTCGCGCTCGGTCTCGTAACGCTGCCGCTGGGCAATGCCGAAGATCTCCGACTCGCTGCGCCCGATGGCGCTGTCCCCGCCGCGCAGGTCCTCGAAGTAGGGGATGCCCACCGCCTGGACGATGGTGTGCAGCACCTTGCGCTTCTCTTCCACCAGATCCTCCTGGTCACGCAGTTCCGAATCAAGGGCGTCGAGCGCCGCCTCGGCGCGCCCGATCTCGACCTCCTTGCGTCGCTCCTGGTAGGCCTCCGCAACCGCCTCCGCGATGTCCCGCGCATCCTGGGCGTTCGAGTGCTTCACCCGAATCTCGATCAGGTCGGTCCCCCGCCTTTGCTGGGTTTCCGTGATCCCGGCGAGGATTCCGACGATCGAATCCTCCTCCATGCTCCAGCGCGAGGTGAGGTCCAGCCGGTCCACCACCCGCCTCAAGGTTTGCTCTGCCACGATGATCTCAAACTCGTTCATCATGAACTGCCGCGTGGGATATGCCCCCGTCAGCGGATAGCCGGTCCGGCCTCCAAACGGATCGATCTCCTGAACCGTGTGGTGGACTTGCACCACCGCCACGCTCTGGTATTTCTTTGGCAGGACATAAGTGATCACCGCCGCCGTCATGAAGATGAGGAGGAAGGTGAGAAGAATGACCCCGTAGCGGTTCTTCAGGACCTGCCAGTAGTCAAAGGCGTGCAGGGAAGCCTCCTTGGCCGGATTCTCGTCGTAGTTTTGTTGCATGTCTCACTCGGTGGAAAATGCGGCCTGTCCGGCACGAGGCAACGGCACAAGGCGGACATGACCGGACAAACCCGCGGGAAAACAAACCCCCGCAATGGAGCAGACATTGCGGGGGCCGATCTGTTCGGATTTTTCGAAAGGAAATCGGTTCAAAATGTCGCCTGCATCCCGACCTGCACCCGGTGACGGTCAAACTCGTTGACGATCGAATCCGAACCGCCATGATCGAAGTTATATGAGGCCGTGACATAGAGATTCCGGTTGATCTCATAACTCCCGCCGACATTCAGATTGAGGAGCCACTCGGACAGATCGCCCGGAGCTGCCTCCGGCCCGGCCGCTGAAAGCAGGTCGTCATACTTCAGGTGCACGTAGGCGCCGCCCCCGAACAGGGTCAGCTTCGGCGACACCACAAACGAGCCCTGCAGCCCGGTGCGGAAGGTGTGCCGCTCGTCGTACACCGCTCTCGTGGTCAGGACCCCGAACGGCGTCAACATCACGTCCGTCGTCACCCCCGGATTGTTGCCTTCCAGACCATAGCGCAGAAACCCGCGCACGCTGAACCGCTCCGAAAGCTGGGAGCGGATCATCCCCTCGACATAGGGGCTCCACGAATCGCTCCCGTTGTCGGGCTGAAAATACTGCGCCCCCACCCGCGCCACCGCCACCGTGGTGGGGCTGACCTGATGCTCCGCGCCGACGAGGAAAAACCACGAGGAGGCATCCCGGAAACCGTCGTTGTTGACCGCCCCGTAACGGATGCTCGACGTCCAGACCGTGGTGGGCGCCACGCGGTAGCGGAACTGGTTGTAGATCAGGTAACGGATGTAGTCGCTCCGGTCGAAGTCGTCCCAATGGTAGTGAACGCCATTGATCCGGAATCCGGTGTTGGTCCCGAAGCGTGGTGTCCACCGGTACCCGACACTGTTGTCCGTGCTGTAGGCCGTGTAGGGCCCCTGCCGGCGGTCCGTGCCCAACCCGTAGTCGAAGTCCGGTTCGTTCTCGTAGGTGACGTAGTTCATGCTGCGGAAACGCACCCGTTCCGTGAAGCGATGGATGAGGTTGACGCCTCCGCGCAGGCTCGAGAACACTTGGTCATCCACCCGCTGCCGAAGCTCGCCGCCGGGAAGATTGAACGTCTGCTCCGGCTCCTTGAAGTAATAGGTGACCCCCGCCCGGCCCCAGAAGTCCCAAGTCGTTTGTGGCGTCTTCCTCGCATAATTGGCCTGCACAAACCCCGAAATATACCCGGAACTGTCCGTGTCGACTCCCGGCACCTCCGAAAACCGCGGGATCGGATTCGTGTCATAACCGACACTGCCGGCCACCGTCCACTTCAACGGGAGCGTTTCAAGAGGCTCGTCGTCAAAGGGCATGATGTTGTAAAGGCCCTGCGCGGCAAGGAAACCACCTGAAAGGATGATCCACCCGGTGAGAAGAGCAGTCTTTTTCATGTTCTTGATCGGTGTAAGGAACAGCCCCGGCCCGCGTCTGAAATCGACCGGTTCCGAGGCTTCTCAATAAGGGAGCATTTTGTTGTTCTTTGGATGAAGCGAGCAACTGCGATTCTCAGCGATTGAACGAAAGGTCGGGATACTCCAATCCATTCCCGCTCCCGGGGCCTTCTTCCTCGATATCAAGGTCGACGTTTCCGAGATCTCCCGGGTCGCTCACCGACGGCGGCGTGATCGAGGGTGGCAGAATCGGCAGTTCGCCGGGAATCAGGTAGGGACCGTCAAGCGGATTGCGCGGGCCGGGCTCCACGATCGGCTCTTTCGGGCTCTTGGCATAACCGCCTTTCTCGTAGCCGCCCTTCTCGTAACCGCCCTTGGCGCTGCCTCCTTCTCCGCTCTGGGGTTCGAGACGGGCCAGGACGGCCTGCACTTCGGCAAGGGCATCCGGCGCCACCGCGATCGCGCAGTTGGCGATGATGCGCATCCGGTCGGGCGCCGCTTCGATCGCGACCGCCACGATTTGCCCCACCAGACTGCGTTCGGCCTCACTGGCAACGATGGCAGCCTTGACCACTTCGCAGGAGCACCCCGGGTGGCTCGCCACCTCGCGCCCCACCACCTCCAACACCATGTCCGGACGAGCCGTGACCTGCTTCGTCACCAGCTCCGATACTTCATAACAGTCAGTCTCGGCCGCCAGGACCGCCGGCGCAATCGACACGGCCAAGGCAAAAAAGGCAAGCTTCAGAGTCGTTTTCATTTTCAGTCTGCGTGGTTCGAGTCAGCGGAATTCTCTCTCGACTGAGCGGGTAACGGGAATCGAACCCGTATGGCCAGCTTGGAAGGCTGGGGCTTTACCATTAAGCTATACCCGCAAGCCCGAAGGAGTTGTATCCGTTCGA
>CAYPUM010000418.1:0-3841 GCA_964413545.1 uncultured Roseibacillus sp.
GGAGTGGATCCGCTGGCGCGGGGAGAGCACCGTGAAGGCGTCAGGACTGCCATTGGGGCGCACCCCGATCTCCAACCAGCGCGCTCCGCCGTCGAAAAGTCCCGATCCATAGTCGAGGATTACAGTAAACAGACCGTCGTCCACCGCCGCCGCGGTGCAGGTGATCGTGCCGAGGAAGGCGCCGTCGGTTGAGGCGTTGAACAGATCAAAGCGCAAGTCGTAGCTGCCTGCTGCCGGGCTGCCACTGTCGGTCAATACGCCCTGGTAAGTGAAGGCCGTGTCCTGCGCCTGCAGGTCCACGGGACACACGACGCTCAGAAGCGCCGCCATCGGGAAGGCAAGGGTTCGTTTCATGGTGTTCGTTTCTTGAACACTCTCATCAACCGCGTGCCAGCACCTCCTCCGCCCACACCGGGACGGTCTCGGCTGCCGGGCCGAGGATCGATTCGCTGAAGACCGGCGATAGCTGCGTGTGTTGGAGGTTGAATTCTACCGTGTGCGCGCCGCAGGCCTCGGCGGTGTGGACAAATCCCGCCGCGGGGTACACCTGGCTCGACGTGCCGATCGCCGCGAAAACATCCGCGGAAACAAGAGCTTCCTCGATCTCGTCGAGGTGAAACGGCATCTCTCCGAACCACACGATGTGGGGACGCATCCCGAAGTCCCTCCCGCAGGCCTCGCAGCGATCCGACGGGTCGAGGTCGGTCCGGCATTCGGACACCGACTCGCACCACTGGCAGCGCTTCTTGAGCAGTTCGCCGTGCATGTGGAGGACGCGGCGGCTGCCGGCACGTTCGTGGAGGTCGTCGACGTTCTGCGTGACGAGGACGAAGCGCTCTCCGAACTCGGCTTCGAGGCGCGCCAGGGCCGCGTGGGCGGCGTTGGGCGCCACTTCCGGAAGCTGCCGCCGCCGCTGGTTGTAGAACTGGTGCACGAGAGCGGCGTTCCTCGCGAAGGCCTCCGGCGTTGCCACCTCCTCGACCCGGTGCCCCTCCCACAGCCCGTCCGCCCCGCGAAACGTCTTCAATCCCGATTCCGCCGAGATCCCCGCCCCGGTCAACACTACCACCGTGCCCATGCCGTCGAGGATGGCCCTCGGGGGCCCGCTCCGCCAGCGGGAATCCCGCCCGGCGCGATCGCCCGGTTATCCTCCGCCGTGGGTCCGGGACTTCTTCTTGCCGGAACCCGGCGAAAGCGACGCCCCATCGAGCTCCCGGCTCTCGCGGAACTGGCGCGGGGTGGTCCGTTTCAGCTCCTGGAAGACGCGGGTGAAGTAGCTCTGGTCGCAGAAGCCGCAGGCCGCGGCCACTTCCGCCAGCGACAGCGAGGGATTCCTGAGAAGCTCGCACGCCAGATCGACGCGGCTCTGGCGAAGAAGGTCGGTGAAGGAACGACCGGTGCGTTCCTTGAGAAGGCGCGAAAAATGGCTCGGCGAGATGCCGGCGTGCCGCGCCACTTCGTCCCGTGTGATGTCCCGCCCGATGTTGTCCCGGATATACCCAAGAGCCTTGGTGACGAGGAGCGGCGGGGTGAAGTCCTCCTGGGCGTGGATGGTCGAGATGAGGCGCTCGAGCGTCTCGCGAAGCCACGCCGCCAGTTGCTCGTCGTCGTCGAGTTCCGCAAGCCGCGTCAGGAACCGGAAGTTCATGCCCAGAACCTCGGACTGGCGGCCGCCGGCCTCGATCGCGGCCCGCGCCATCATCACCACCAGCTCGAGAAGGAGACCCTTGAGGAGGTCGCTGCGCTCCTCGCCCACGCTGTAGATGTGCACCAGCACCTGGTTGATGAGCCACCGCGCCTCCCCGCGGTCTCCCCGCCGGATGGCCGCCATCAGCGACGGCTCGAGATACAGGTACAGCTCGCGGATCCGGTCGTAGGGCCGGTGATCGAGCAACGGAATGGCGGGGAAGTCGTTCACGGCAGCAGGAGGTGGTCGATGAAGCGGTCCTCGAAGCCGTCTTGCAGGTTCAGCTCCAGCACTTCGAAGCCGGTTCGGATTCCTTCCATCCCGGCAAGGGTGGTGCGGTCCACAAGGGCAAGGACCGCCCCCGCGAGGGCGGTGTTGCCCACCACTTCGACCTGCTCGGCACGGAAACCGGGCAGCAACCCGATCGCGATGGCGTGCCCGACGTCGAGATGCATCCCGAATCCGCCTGCAAGATAGACGCGCCCGATTTCGCGGGCCGTCAAGCCGGCCGCTTCGAGGAGAGTCTCGATGCCGGCGCCGATGGCGGCCTTCGCCTGGAGCAGCACCGCGATATCGACCTCGCTCACCGCCGGACAGCCGTTGCCGGCGCACAGCTTCACCGCCCGCTCGTCATCGTCGACAAGTCGATGGTCCGGCGGCGCCTCGTCCCAAGCTCCCGACTCGAAACGCCCCGAAGAGGCGAGCAGCCCGCACTCGCGGCCGGTGGCAAGGAAGTCGATGTAGGCCGACCCACAGATTCCGGCGGCGCGGGCCACGGAAACTTCCCCGATGACGGTCGCCGCGATCCGGAACGGCGTCCTCGTGACCCGCAGGCGTCCGACCGCCCCTTCGCGGGCGCGGGTTCCGCACCGCAATCCGGCCCCTTCGAAGGCGGGACCCGCGGCAGTCGCGCATCCGATGAGGCGCCCCCCGGCCTGCAGGACCACTTCTCCATTGGTTCCGATGTCCACCAGAAGACTCGCCGCTTCGTCGAACATCATCCCGGTGGCGTAGATGCCCGCCACGATGTCGGCGCCAATGTAGCCCGCGATCCCCGGAAGAAGACGCAGCGGGAGGCCGGAGCCGGAACCGCCGGGGACCCGCAGGCCGATCTCCCCGCAGGAAGTCTCCCGTCCCGCGATGAAGCGCGGACTGAAGGGCGCCACCCCGAGCGGACTCGGGTCCTCCCTCATCAGGAGATGCAGCATGGTGGTGTTGCCCGCCACCACGCCCCCGGCGAGACGCTCCCCGCCCCGTCCGGCACGCTCGCAGGCCCGTGCCAGGAGCGGCGCAATGCTCCCTTCCACCACCGCCTCCTGCATGCCGCGCACCGCCGCCGGGTCGCGTCCGGCGTCGATCCGTGTCAGGACGTTGTCACCGAATCGGATCTGCTCGTTGAACCCGCCGGCCCGCGCAAGAACTTCGCCGCTCGCAAGGTCCACCAGCAATACTACAACCGTCGTCGTCCCGATGTCCGCCGCGAAGGCGGTGTCGCGCCCTCCCGGCGCCGGCTCGAAGAGCGGCTGATGGGCCGCCGGCACGTCGATGCGGAACGACTCGCCCACCTGCGGGCGGTGCTCCATGCGGGAACGGGCCGGGATCTCGATGACGAGGGGCCCGCTCACCCGGGCCTGGCAGGCGCGAACGGTGACGGGGGCAACGACGGGCTCGCCGCCGGCGTCGACGGCCCCTTCCCGGAGCGCGACTTCGCACCCCCGGCACAAGCCGCGTCTTCCGCACCGCGTGTTGAGCGGAAAGCCCAGATGCGCCAGGAGGTCCGCGAGGCTCAAGCCCTCCTGCCCCGGTCGCACCTCGAGCTCGTGATGCGACCCGTCGTCGAGGGTGATCGCGATCCTCGTCATGGCTGGGACGGCGGTCCGGCCCGCAGGATGCGCTCGTCGGGGGAATGCGCCAGTTCCTCACCCGGCTCGACGATCTGGAAGCGCTCGTCGTCCCAGCGCCCGTGAAGCAGATCGCGCAGAAGGGCCGGGTCGCCCCGGAGGTGCTCGAACCGCCAGCCGAGCCAGTCGGCGCAACGGCGGGCATAGTCGGCATCCTGCTCGCACTCCCCGGTGCCGAGATCAATGAAGCTCGCGGTGTCATGCTGGGCCCACGTCTCGCGCTCCGTTTCGATCAGGAAGTCGACGTCCTCTT
>CAYPUM010000419.1:0-3799 GCA_964413545.1 uncultured Roseibacillus sp.
TTCCCAGCCCGTGTACTCCCGCTACGAAAACGGACGCACGCCGGACGTTGATACCGTATCGGCAATCGCCGAGCAGTGTGGAGTCACGGTCGACTACCTACTCGGCCGCACGGACGACCCTCGGCCGATCCGCGTGCAGTTCGCCGAACGCATGCAGGCCGAGCTGCGCAAACTCTCCGGCCGCCCCGCAGCCGCGCCCGCCCCCGGCGACCCCCCCGCCGCCCCCTCGCCGGACCTCTGCCACGTCCCCGCCGACTGCGACCTCCCCGCCCGCCTCGAAGCCATCGAGTCAGACATGCAAAACGTGAAGGCCGAGCTTGGCGACATCCGAAAGCTCCTCATCTCTCTGCTGGCTGAAGAGCGCGCCCGCCACGCTGCGCAAGACCACCCCCCGATGACCCAGCCCAAAGCCGGGTAACCCACGGAGCCCACCCCCGTGACGCTCAACCACGTCACCGTCGTGCTGTACGAAACACCATCGGGCGCAACACCGGTGGAAGCCTTCCTCGACAGCCTTCCCCCGAAAATCTACCGCAAAGCCTTCTGGACCCTGCACACCATCCAGACCCTCGGCCGTGCCCACTCCCACTACTTCAAAGCCATGAAAGGCACCGGCGGCCTATACGAAGTCCGCGTCTCTGCCGCCCGCGGCGCACTCCGCCTCCTCGGCTTCTTCGCCCCCGAATCCCTCTTCGTGCTTCTCCACGGCTTCCTCAAGAAAACGCAGCACACCCCTTCCAACGAGATTGCCATTGCCCGCCAGCGCAAGGACGAGTATCTTAGGAGATGCCGTGAAGACCCTTGACCAATACATCCGCGACCGGCAGGCACGCCAGAAAGCCTTCGACGAAGGCTACGACCAAGGCCTCGGCGCCTTCATGCTCTCCCAGGCCATTCACCTCGCCCGCAAGGACGCCGCCCTCACCCAGAAAGCTCTGGCCGAGCGCACCGGCCTAAGCACATGGGTCATTTCCAAGATTGAGCGCCGCATCGAACACGCGGCCCCCGCCCACATTGCCGCCGTTTGCGCCATCCTCGCCCCGTGGCTGGAGGCCTACGGCTTTCGCTGGCAGGAACCCGATCCCGCCTCACCACCAGCCCGCACCAAGCCGCCGCCCCACAATCGCCACAGCCGCCCCCCATTCAGCCACCGGCCGCTAACCTCCCCCTTATGACGCGATGAACCCGCGCCCATAAGGAGCCACAGCGGCATGGACATTTCCCCCGACCAGCTCGCCAACGCCATCACCCTCGTCCGCCTCGGCAGCATCCTCGTTCCCCTCGCCGTCGTCCTCAACGTCGCCATATCCCTCTGGGCCGCCCGCCGCCGCCCCCCCATCACCGAAGAACTCTACCGAGACTTCGCCACCAAAGCCGAAGTCCACGCCCTCCGCGAAGAAATCCGCCGCACCCTCTCCGAGCTCTTCACCCGCCAGCACACCGACCAGGGCGCCATCGAAGACAAGTTCCAATCCATCATGAACATGCTCGGCACCGTCAACGGCAAACTCGCCCGCTGCCCCTACCTCTGCAAATTCACCGAAGGAGACTGACCATGCCGCCCCCCCTCTCCAACCTCGACCGCGAACTCCTCCGCCGCCACATCCTCCGCTACCTCGCATCCCATCACCCCGCCGCCTTCGACCCCGACATGCTCCGCCGCGCCGTCCACGACCGCCGCTACATCGACTTCCTCCCCTCCCTCGACGAAACCAACTCCGCCCTCACCATCCTCGCAGACCTCGGCCTCGTCACCTCCGTCGCCCCTGCCGACGGCCTCCCCGCCCTCGGCTCTTCCTTATACTATAGGGCCACCGCCCAGGGCGTCATCGGCACCGAACGCCAATCGGAGACCACCTGATGGCTCGCCGCGGCAAAATCGCACGCCTCCCACACGACATCCGCACCGAACTCAACCAGCGGATCCGCGACGGCGAAGTCGGCTCAGCCATCCTCACCTGGCTCAACGCCCTCCCCGGCGTCAAAGCCGTCCTCGCCACCCACTTCGACGCACGCCCCGTCACCGACCAGAACCTCTCAGACTGGCGCGCCGGCGGCTACCAGGACTGGCTCGACCGCGCAGACGAATACGAGCAAGCCCGCAAAACCACCGAACACGCCCAGTACATCTGCTCCGCCCTCGGCCTCGACCCCTCAGACGCCCTCTCCCTCATCGTCACCGGCAAACTCGTCCGCCTCCTCGAAGGCGAACAAACCCCCGACGACATCGCCAAACTCGGCCACGTCCTCACCGCCCTCACCCGCCGCGACGAAGCCGCCCTCGCCCGCGAGAAATTCCGCTCCGCCCAGGCCGACCGCGCAGAAGACGTCACCCGCGACGAATCCCTCTCCGACGCAGAGAAACAATCGCGCATCCGCGAAATCTTCGGCCTCTCATGACCGCCCCCACACCCACTCCCCTCGACCTCCTCCTCCCATACCAGCGCAAATGGGTCGACGATCCCGCACGCTTCAAGATCGGCTGCATGGCCCGCCAAACCGGCAAAGACTTTTCCTCCGCCGCCGAAATCGTCCGCGACTGCATGACCCGCGAACGCACCTCCTGGATGATCGCCGCCCCCTCCGAACGCCAGGCCCTCGAATCCCTCGACAAATGCCGCGACTGGTCCGAAGCCTTTAACATCGCCACCGAAGGCATCGCCGAGGATCGCGACGGCCCCGGCATGCTCCTCAAAAGCGGCACCATCCAATTCCCCGATACCCGCTCCCGCATCATCGCCGTCCCCGGCCGCCCCGATACCGTCCGCGGCTTCTCCGTCAACCTCCTCCTCACCGAGTTCGCCTTCTTCGACGACCCCAACGCCACATGGAAAGCCGTCCTCCCCTCCATCACCAACCCCCTCCGAGGCGGCGAGAAAATGGTCCGCCTCATCTCCACCCCGAACGGCAAAGGCGGCCGTGGACGCCGATTCTTCGAGATCATCGACGCCAACCTCTTCCACCCCAAGCCCGGCCGCGCTCACCCCTGGTCCTGCCACCTCGTCACCATTGAAGACGCCGTCCGCCTCGGCCTCCCCATCAACATCGCCGAGCTCCGCGAAGCCCTCGATGACGACGAAGCATGGGCCCAGGAATACATGTGCGAGTTCCTAGACTCCTCGAACGTCCTCCTCCCCTACGACCTCATCGCCACCGCCGAATCCATCGAAGCCGCCGAAACCGCAGACCCCGAGTTCTTCGCCGCCCGCCCCGGCCGCCCCATCTTCTGTGGCATCGACTTCGGCCGCACCAACGACCCCGCCGTCTGCTGGACCCTCGAAAAGATCGGCTCGCTCCTCATCACCCGCGAAGTCCTCGTCCTCCGCAACATCGACTCCCCCTCCCAGCAAGCCATCCTCCGCTCCCGCATCGCCGCATCCCGCCGCACCTGCTTCGACTACACCGGCCCCGGCATCGGCCTCGGCGACTACCTCGCCAAAGAACACGGCATCTACGACCCCAAAGCACACCGCTTCGGCCGTGTCGAGCTCTGCACCTTCACCACGGCCTTCAAGCGCCTCATCTTCCCCAGGCTCCGCCGCGTATTCGAGCCCCCCGTCAGCATCCGTGTCCCCATCTCCATCGACATCCGCGAAGACCTCCACGCCATGCAGCAGATCATCCGCAACGGCGAATACACCTACTCCGCCCCACGCACCGCCCAGGGCCACTCAGACCGCTGCACCGCCGCCGCACTCGCCGTCCGCGCCGCATCCTCCGCCGCATCCGGACCCGTTCAGGCCGAAGCCGTATCAACCGGCACCCAGGTCGACCGCAATGCCCCCCACAAATCGTTCTG
>CAYPUM010000420.1:0-3793 GCA_964413545.1 uncultured Roseibacillus sp.
TGGCTCGAGCCGCGCATCCGCGCCCACGTCTTCCTGTGCATGTTGGCCTACTACGCCGAGTGGCATTTGCGCCGGCAACTCGCCCCGGGTTCTCTTCGACGACGAGGAGCGCGAGGAGTGCGAGTCACAACGCGCCTCGATCGTGGATCCCGCGCCGCGCTCACAAACCGCCAGGAACAAGGAAGCTTCCAAGCGCACCGCCGAGCACTGGCCGGTTCACAGCTTCCAGACCCTCCTCGACGACCTCGGCACCCTCACCAAGAACCGCGTGCAACTCGGAGACACCGCCGAGAGCTTCTATCAATTGACTCAGCCCACCGCTTTCCAACAGCACGTCCTCGAACTGATCGGGGTCACCCCCTGAGAACAAACTGTAGCCAGAACCGCGCAACCTAATCCTACCGTAACCCACTATGGATCAGAGGTTCAGAACAGTCGAAGAGCAAAAAGTTCGGGCTAAGATGGGTGGTCCCTCCGGGACCGAAAGCGAGCAATCGGAAATCGACAATCGTCAATTCAAGGGTTCGCGCCGGCGGACTACTCCCACACGCATTCGCGGATCTCGCTGATTTCCGGGAGCCGGGCGAGATTTAACAGTATTTTCTTCCAATTCTTCTGGTGGGTATTGCCGGTGCAGAGGATCTGGGTTTCCGGGTTGCACCCGATCCTTCCGCGGGATCCCGGTTGGATCTCGACGGACGGATCGATCTTCATGACGCGATCGACGAGTTCCTGGCTTTTCGCGATGCAGAATTCGTAGTCGACGGCGGTTTTTCCGTCCTCGGGTCCGCGCAGGCCGATGGCGTCGATGCGATCGAGCGGGAATTTGATCTTCCCGCGGGCGATTTTTTCGGCGCGGTGATCGGGGGGTTCGGCCCTTTGGGCCGGCGTGGGTGCGGATGATCCGGGAGGAGGATCGGCGGCCGGGGCGTGAAGGGGAGAGAGCGCCACGACCACGGGAAAGGCGAGTTGAAGGAATCGTGGCATGGCAGCCATGTCTGGGGCCGGGGCGGGGCTCACCTCTGCTTCCTCCACGGCCGGAACCATGCGACGAGGACGCCAAGGGCACAGCCGAAGAGGAAGGTGAGGAGAAGAAGGGCGGCGCCCGGCATGGTGAAAGTGGCGAAGAGGAACTTTGTCTCGACCGGTTCCCGGTTCTGCAGGATGACGGTGACGATGACGGCGGCCATGAGGACAGCCGCTGCCAGCTTGATCTTGGGCAGGAGGGGCTTGGTTGGCCTTGGCGGCTTGATCTTGGGCAGCGCCGGGTCGGAGTTCTCGCTCATGGGGCGAGGGTGGCATGTCCGATGGCGGGTGTCCAGAGTGCGCACGAGAGGGGGTGGGGGCAAGGGCTCACACGAAGGCGCGATGAGGGATGGCAAGGCAACCTTGTGAGCGGGCTGCGGCGCGGTTTTGGGTCTGGTCGTGTGGCAAGCAAGGATTCGGGCTCAGAAGTCCTCGGCGAGGGGGTCGGGATCGAGGAGGCCGAGATTGACGAGGAAGTAGTCGGCGGCCCTGATGGTGATCTCGTAGTTGCGCTCGTGGGAGTTGTAGTTGAAGAAGGTGTGGCCGGCGTTCTGGAAATCGAGGAGTTCGCAGCGGTTTTTTTTGCGGGCGTATTTTTTGGTGAACTTGGCGACGTGTTCGAAGGGGACGACGCGATCGTCGCGGGCGTGGAACGCAAGCAACGGGGGGAGTCCCTTTCGCACGTGTTCGGACGGGCTGTAACGGCGGGCTTCCTGCTCGGAAGGGAAGCGGTCGGCCCCGATGCCCTTGCGGGTGGTATTGACGATGGCGCTGAAGAGGAAGAGGGCGCAGGGACGGAAGTGGTCGCCGGATGCGGCGCCGATCTCCGGCAGGGTGGCGCAGGCGAGGGCAAGGTAGGCTCCGGAGCCTGCGCCGGCGAAGACGATCCGGTCGGGGTCGAGGCCGAGGATGGGGGCGTTTTTCCTGAGAAAGATCATGACCATGGCGGCGTCCTCGAGGGCCTCGAGCGGCGAGGTCTGGTGCTTGCTGCGAACGCGGTATTCGACGGCGAGGGTGACCGCCCCCCGGGCTGCGAAGTGGTGGCAGTGGGGGATGAACTGGGTGGGCATCGAGGAATCCCAGAGGCCGCCGTGGAAAAAGACGATGGCGGGGGCTCTGGCGGTCAGCGGGTTGTGCTCGTGGGGGAAAAAGAAATGGGCCGGCAGAGCGCCGTGGGGAGAGGTGAAGTAGATGAAGGAGTGGGCGTCCTTCAGGAGTTCCCGCTCGCGGGCTTCACCGATCGGCGGGGCTTTGACGAGTTGATCGATCACGACGGGGTGGGAAGCATCCGATGGAAATTGATTCTTCATTCCCGGGGCTTGGATGTCCATAGTTTCCGCCATGCGGAGACGAGATTTCATGATTGTGTGTTTGGGGGCGGCATGGTGCGGCGTGCCGATGGCCCTGGGGCAGGGGGCCGAGGGGGGATCGAGGGTCACCAGCGCCGAACTGGCGCAGGTGTATGGCCGCTGGCGGGCGGCGATGATTTCGAGAGACCTTGGGGCATGGCAGGCGGTGACAGCGCGGCACCGTCAGATTGAGATCCGGAACCGGATTTTCTCGGAGCGGCGGAGCGTGGGGCAGGCGTTGTTTGATCTGCCGGGCGCGCCTCCGGCGTTGGAGGCATTGAAGGCGCTCTGGGTTCGCTCGGAAGGGGTCACGGCGAAGGTGTTCTACTTCGGGAAGGTCGACTTCGGAGTGGGCGGGGCGCCCTCCGACAATCTTCTGGTCTTGTCATTCGTGCGGGAGGGGAAGGAATGGAAGTATGACACGGCGGACTTCGTGAATCTCTCGGCCCTGCCGGAGGTTCGGAAGCAGCTGGCGGCGGGGAATCTGCAACATCTGGACCGGGCGGAGTTTGCGCCGCCGGGGCGGGTTACGCCGCCGCGGGTGCAGCTTCGGGGGCCGGTGAAATACATCGCAAAGACCTATGTGTATTGCCCGGGCCGGGAGGTGCGGGTTCAGATCAACAAGGTCAGCAGTCACCTGTTCCAGAACACGAAGGCTGCGGAGGTTGTGATCGGGGGCGCCCGGGACGGGCGCAACGAGGTGCAGTATTCCATCAGGCAGCTTCCCGGCGGGGAGGGCGCCGAGCCGCTGACGATCCGCGTTTACCTCCTGTCTCAGGTGCGCGGCGTCAAGCCGATCAAGATCTTCGAGTATCAAGTGGGGGAGAAGGAGAGGCCGGAACCGGTGGGGACGGGGTATTTTGCGGTGACCCGGGAGGTGGTGAGGAGACTGATGGGGAGGTAGGGGCCGGCGCGGGGGCGCCAAACGGGGCGCCCGATGGAGCGGGTTCGGAAATGACATTGCCGGGAAACCGCGCTGGTCAATTCGTTCCCGGCTTTCCGCATTTGGAAGTTGGAGATTCCTTGTTGGCCTGCCGGGTGTTGCCCTGCCTGCGTCAGGGATTCGGAAGGCCGTTCTACGGTTTCCGGTTGTGTTCGAGGACTGGGAAGAGGGCGTCGGGGCGGACGGGATCGGGCGGGGTGAGCGGGAGGGGGCGGCCATCGGGGTCCTGCCAGTGATCGTATGCGAGGGGGACGATGGTGAGGCAGACGAGGGGCTCGTTGGGGGTTCCGATTTTTGCGGCGTGGAGGATGCAGGCGCGGTGGCGGACCTTTTCGAGGGTGAGGAGCCGGCCGGGGGGGAAGAGTCCGGCGGGGAGGGGCTCGGCTGCCGGGAGAAGGATTTCGAGGGTCAGCGGGTAGGGGGTGGGTTCGGTGCGGCCGGGGGCCCGGATGACGGCTCGGGCGTCGACCACCAG
>CAYPUM010000421.1:0-3768 GCA_964413545.1 uncultured Roseibacillus sp.
GCGCACCACTTCGGCGGCGCGACCTTCGCCATCGACGTGCGCGAGCTGCAGCCGCAGGAGGTCGTCTACCATGAACAAAAGGGCTCGGTGGGGCACGTCGAGCTGGTCTATCCCAACGGCATGAAGGTCACCATCAACGCGCCGGGCAAGGGCAACATGGAAGTCGTGGGCACGCCGGGCGAGAAGCGCGAGCCGAAGGAGGTTCCCGGCTACAAGGCCAAGGGCGGGATCACCCATGACTTCCTGCACTGCGTGCGGACCCGCGAGAAGCCGTTCCGCGACATCGAGATCGCGGTCAACACGATGGCGGTGTGCCACCTCGGGACGGCGGCCTGCCGGCTGAAGCGCTCGCTGAAGTGGGACGCGGCCAAGTGCCGGTTCATCGGCGACGAGGAGGCCAACCGCCATGTCGACCGGGCCCGGCGCGAACCGTGGCAGCTGTGATCCCGGCAGCGGATCCGAAACCTGAATCATCAATCAACCAGAACGAACCATTGACATGAACGACCAAGCATTTGATGCCCTGAAGACCTACGAGTGGGGGGTGGACCCGAAGACCCTCGAACCGATTACCGCGGCGGTGGTGGCGAGCCACGGCGACGCCTCGGCTCGCAAGCAGTTGGAGAAGCGGCTGACCGAGGCGCTCGGCAGCGACGTGCCCCGCGCCGCCAAGGACTACGTGTGCCGCCAGCTCCGCAGCATCGGCACCGCGGCCGCGGTGCCGGCGCTCGCCAAGCTGCTGGCCGACGAGGAACTCTCCCACATGGGGCGCTACGCGCTCGAACGGATCCCGGCGCCGGAGGCTGGCGCCGCCCTGCGCGAGGCGCTGCCGAAAGTCGACGGCGAGCTCAAGATCGGGATGATCTCGTCGCTCGGGGTCCGCGGCGAGCCGGCGTCCGTCGAGCCGCTGGGCAAGCTGGCGGGCGACGCGGAGGACGCGGTGGCGGTGGCCGCCGCCCGCGCCTTGGGGCGGATCGCCACCCCGGCCGCCGGCCGGGCGCTGACCGCGGCCAAGGTGCGTCCGGCCACGCGCGCCGCGATCGCCGACGCGCTGCTGGCCTGCGCGGAATCGCTCATGGCCGCGGGCGACAAGGCGGCGGCCAAGGCGGTCTATCAACGACTCGGCAAGGAGAAGGCGTCGGAGCCGGTCCGCGAAGCCGCCGAGCTGGGCGTCAAGGCCTGCGGCGGGTGACCGGGATCCCGATGCACGAGGTGGAGCCGCGGACCCTCGCACGCCCCAGACCATGAGGACGGAATCCCGGAGATCGTTTCTGGGGAAATCGTTCGCCTCGGGGCTGGGGTTCACGGTTCTGCCGTCGTATCTGGCGCTGGGCCGCGAGGACTCGGCGGGCAACCGCCCGCCGAGCCAACGGATCAACCTCGGCTGCGTCGGGGTGGGCAACCGCGCCTCGATCGTGATCCCGATGATGTGCCGGCGCAAGCTGGCGGTTCCGGTCGCGTTCTGCGACGTGGATTTCAAGGCGCCGCGGATCGAGGGGAACCTGAAGGCCCACCCGGGCATCCGGCGGTTCGCGGACTTCCGCGAGATGCTGGACGAGATGGGTGATGACATCGACGCGGTGACGGTCTGCACGCCGGACCACACGCACTTCGTGGCGGCGATGGACGCGATGCGGCGGGGCAAGCACGTCTACGTCGAGAAGCCGCTGGCCCACAGCTTTGCCGAGTGCGGGATGCTGATGAAGGCGGCGGAGAAGTTCGGGGTGGTCACCCAGATGGGCAACCAGGGCCACACCAGCGGGGCGGCCGCCCAGTTCCGGCAGATGGTCGAGAAGGGGTTGCTGCGCAACGTCGGGAAGATCGAGGCGTGGAAGACCCCCTTTCTGTCGTTCCAGTTCGCCAACCGGCGGATCAGCGGGTATCCGCCGGAGCAGCCGGTGCCGGAGTCGCTGGACTGGGACCTGTGGTGCGGGCCGGCGGAGAAGAAGCCGTTCAACCGGAGGTATCATCCGTTCGAGTGGCGGGCGTTCTACCTGTATGGGACCGGCATGCTCGGCGACTGGGGGGCGCACATCATCGACCTCGCGCACCACTTCCTGGAACTCGGTCTGCCGGCGCGAATCCGGCCGCTCCGGCTGGAGGACCACAACCGGGTGATCTTCCCGCTGGTCACGCAGTTGGCGATGGAGTTCCCGGCCCGCGGCGACGGGCTGCCGGCCTGCGAGCTGATCTGGCGGGACGGCGACGGCTGCGAGCCCGAACTGGACGAGAAGTTCCGGACGGCGGAGGCGGACGGGACGAGGAAGAAGCCGGGATTCGGGGTGGCCGGGACGCTGATCCACCCGGAGGGTGCGGACTACGTGGTGAAGCGGGGCTCTCACGCCGAGGGGTCGACCCTGCTTCCCCGCGCAAGGAACAAGGAGCATCTGGACGCGCTCAGGGCGCCGGGGGTTCCCCACGACCACGCCACGAACTTCCTCAAGGCCTGCATGGGCGAGGGGGCGACAACCTCGCCGTTCAGCGTGTCCGGGCCGCTGTGCAAGGTGCTGTTGCTGGGGGTGATCTGCCAGCGTCTCAACCCCGGTGGCGCGCTCGAGTTCGATGCCGCTCGCAAGCGCTTCACCAACAACGAGGCCGCCAACCAACTGCTCGACGGCCCGCCCCCGCGCAAGGGCTGGGAGGAGTTCTACCGCGTGGTGTGATGCCTGCCGGACGCGCCGGAAGCCCGCGGACATGCCTGCCGCCAAATGAAGGGCACAAACGAAACACACAGGGCGCCTCACCGATGTATGACCGAAGGACATTCCTGAGACTCGTCCCCGGGGCGGCGCTCGGCGCGGGCGGCACCACCGGGGTGTCCGCACGTGCCGGGTCGGGGGAGGCGTCCCGGGCGCGCAATCTTCCCTGGCTGCCTCCCTCGCGACTGGTCTCCGGGGTGGTGTGCGAGGCAAGCCGCCATGACGGCATCAAGCTGTCGGGCCGCGACGGCGTGGAAATGACGCCGGGAACCGGACCGGCCGAGATTGTCGTCCCGGGTGGAAAGTGGGAAGTCACGGTCAGTTCGCGGCCCATCCGCTACCAACCGGCCCATCGCGGCGACGAACCGGATGAGTCCGCGCCGGGCCGGGGCGAAGCGGCGGTGTTTCGCTTCCGGCTGGCGTCCGGCCAAAGCCCGGAGAGTTCGGTGGGCGTGGTCTTTGGGCTGGCGCAGTGGTCGGAGGAGGTGTTCTGCTGCATGCCGGGCGCGGTGTACTGCGGCAACCGGTTTCGGGCCTATCCCCACGCCGGGTGGTACGGTCACTACCGTAAGGAGGATCTGGGACCGGACGCCGGCCAGATCATCGCCAACATCCCGCGGCTGAGCGTCGAGAGGGGCGGCCCCGCGGGGATCCAGTCGATGCTCACCCGTTCCCTGACCACGCCGGCCATCGGCCTCTGGCACCCGGGGCTGAAGGAAGGCCTCATCCTGATGACCGGCCAAGGGGCGCCGTCCGGGGATTCGCTCATCGAGATCACCGAGAATCCGGAGCACACCGAGGCCTGGATCCGCCTCGCCTCGCCCGGGGTGCGTCCGACGAGGTTCTACACGGGAGGCCATGTCGATCGCGGGCACGACTTCCGCGCGGGTGACACGCTCGATCTGAAGCTGATGGCCTTCAGCTTCCCCTGCGAGGACATCGCCTGCTTCTTCGCGCACCTGTTTGCGGTGCGCAAGCTGGAGCTGCCCGACCGCGCCGAGCTTCCCGGGCTGTCGTTCAGCCGGGCGATGGGAATGCAGCGCGGGGTGATCGACAGCCGCTGGTCGGA